>JBAXZI010000010.1:0-44238 GCA_041670385.1 Clostridia bacterium
AGAAAATGCCTACCAAAAAATCAAGCAACTTTAGTTGCATTAGTTGTTGGTATATTATATCGAATAGATAGTATGCAACTAAATATTTTAGATATGCTTAAAAATTATTACCCGAATGAAGATACTACAATTAGCTATCCAAAATTCACAAACGAATGGCTTGTTCCGTTTGTTGATGTAATTAATTATTTAGCTTTTGGGCAACCATACGAAGAATATTCGCAACCTAAAGCTCAATCTAATGACCAATTACAAAAAGATATAGAAATAATTTGTCGTGATATTATCCGCAAAATTAATACAGCAAAATGTGATGATAAAGATTGTCTTCTAACGCTTTGCAATGGACTAGTATATAGCCTAAAAATTAGCGATAATATTTTAATTAAAGTTGCTTACTTAGGACTAATAAATTCTCTCGATTTATATAAAATTAATTGTGATGAAGAATTGGATGAAATTCTATCCATATTAAAAATTTACGGGGTGCTATAGACTATGCAATTTTCATTAACGGCAGGTGTCGTACTTATTATGTTTGCCTATGCTATCCCTGGATTCCTTTTTGTAAAGTCCAAAATGATAAAACCCGAACAAATAAGAGCTTTTTCAATAGTGCTTTTATATTTGTGTTCTCCTTGCCTTACTTTATATTCGTTCCAAAAAATACAATATTCTAATCAAATGGTAATTAATATGCTAATATTTTTTGGGATTTCTTTTGCAATACAACTTATAGCAATGGGAATTTTGTATCTAATTTTCCGTAAAAAATATGATGATGCTCGTTTCCGTTTGATAACTATTGGTGCGGCTTTTGGAAATATCGGTTTTATGGGTGTGCCCTTATTGGAAGCACTACTACCTAGCTATCCTGAAGCAATAACTTATAGTGCCATTTTTGTTATATCAATGAACCTAATAAGTTGGACTCTTGGTTGTACAATCCTTACAAGAAATAAAAATCACGTAAGTCTAAAAAAAATATTTATTAATCCTACCTCATTAATTTTACTTATTGCTCTTCCTCTTTTTTTCACAAGTACGAGTCTTCCAACTGCAATTTATAATCCAATTTCTCTAGTCGGTAGAATGTCTACACCTATTTGTATGTTAATTCTTGGTATGCGTTTTGCAACGGTAAAACCTAAAGAGTTATTTTGCGATTGGACTATATACCTAACTTCAGCTTTGAAATTAATTGCTTTTCCATTTTTAGCATTTTTGGTAACACATTTTTTACCAATTTCATATCCGCTAAAAGCAACAATGTTTATTTTATGCTGTTGTCCGACAGCAAGTGTTGTACTTAACTTTGCCGAAATATATAAAATAGGACAAAAAAGTGCCGCCAATACAGTATTGGCAAGCACAATTTTTTCAATGATTTCTATTCCATTATTATTGCTAGTTTTATAGTTATTTGCTTCCTATCGTCAGATATAGATTCGGGTCTATTGTATTGCCTTCTTCAAAGGCACTAAATTGTACTTGAGCCCCCAAAATATACTCATCTGTCGCTGTATTACCCATTGTACCTATAACATCACCTTTAGACACAATATCACCTACTACAACCGAAGTATCTTTAAGTGAAGCATATACGCTTACCAATTTTTCATTATGCCTGATGGATAATTGATTACCTTTTAATACATCATAACTAATAGCAATTACTTCACCATCGGCAGCAGCCAAAACATTTGTGCCTTCCTCTCCCCCAAATATAATATTATCATTTACTTGATATTGTTTTAGTGTACTATTCCAAACAAGTGAATCCATCGTATAATCCTTAAGAATATTCACACTACCTACTGGAGCTGCAAATACAATTGGCACCACCGTAGTAGTATCTCCGGGATTTGACGGTTTAGATGGTTTTCCCGAATCACTTGGAATTGTTGGATTATCCACAGGGTCAGTTGGTGTTTGATCCACTGGGTCTGTTGGCGTTTGGTCCACTGGGTCTGTTATATTGTCCCCAGGTTTAACCACATCAGTATTATCTGTATTGTTATTTACGGGTGCTACCGGTTCGATATTATTTTTTATGTTTTGTTGATTAACACAAGTTAGCGTTATCATTGTTATAACTGATGCTAAACATAAAGCTATAATAAAATAATATATATTTTTCTTGAAAAATTCCTTTGCCTTAACATTGCTTATTCTTTTCTTATCCATTTATATTGCCTCCTAAAATAATAATTAAATTTATTTGTAGTACGATTATAGACAGTCAAACATTTTTTATACAATTTATGTAAAATTTATTTTTATAGATTCATAATATTTCTTTATTTAAGAAAATTGGAATTTAGTTTTCGAATATATTATAATTTGCATAAATACTTTACGATAAGCGTAATATGTTAATCAATTTTAAATAATAATGTATAACTTATTACGAAATGCGAAATAATAATAAAAAAATTACTTGACACTCGATTTTGAGAGTTGTAAAATAAAACTATAATTAAATTACAAGGAGCAAATTGTTTTATGATAAATGTACCTGAAATATTTGGTAAAAATGTATTTAATGAAAGCGTTATGATTTCAAAATTGCCTAAAGACACTTATAAGGCATTAAAACGCACTATTGACCGAGGGGAAACCTTAGACCTTAGTGTAGCGAATATTGTAGCGAATTCTATGAAAGATTGGGCTATCGAAAATAATGCAACCCACTTTACCCATTGGTTCCAACCAATGACTGGCATAACTGCAGAAAAACACGATAGTTTTATTTCCCCCACTAGTGATGGGAAAGTAATAATGGATTTTAGTGGAAAAGAATTAATTAGGGGCGAACCTGATGCGTCAAGTTTTCCTTCTGGCGGTTTGCGTAGCACTTTTGAGGCTAGAGGTTATACCGCTTGGGACCCTACTTCATTTGCATTCATTAAAGATGGTACTCTATGTATTCCAACTGTATTTTGTGGATACGGCGGACAAATTCTTGACAAAAAAACTCCTCTACTTAGAAGTATGGAAGTTGTTAACGAACAGGCTTTACGTGTTCTTAAGATTTTCCGCACAAGAGCTAAGAGAGTAATCCCTTCAGTAGGTGCCGAACAAGAATATTTCTTAATTGACATTGAGAATTTTTATAAGAGAAAAGACCTTATATATTGTGGTCGTACTTTATTTGGAGCAAAACCACCTAAAGGACAAGAACTAGATGACCATTATTTTGGGGCTATCAAAACTCGTGTAGCAGATTATATGAAGGACCTTGATAGAACTTTATGGGAATATGGTATTTTAGCAAAAACCAAACATAATGAAGTAGCTCCATCACAACACGAACTTGCACCAATATATACAACTGTAAATATTGCAAGTGACCACGACCAATTAACTATGGAAATTATGAAAAAATTGGCAGAAAAACATAATTTAGTTTGTCTTCTACACGAAAAACCTTTTAATGGCGTAAATGGTAGTGGCAAACACAATAACTGGTCACTAACTACAGATACAGGTATTAATTTATTAGAACCAGGTATTAGTCCTCGTGACAATGCTCAATTCTTAATTTTCTTAAGTGCCGTAATTCGTTCTGTTGATTTACATCAAGATTTACTTCGTGTATCAGCTTCTAGTGCAGGCAACGACCATAGGTTAGGCGGAGATGAAGCACCTCCAGCAATTATAAGTATGTTTCTTGGCGATGAACTAACCAATATTTTGGAAGCTATTGCTAGCGAAACTGTCTATAAAGAACTTGATATGGCAGAAATGAAAATTGGAGTACAATGCTTACCTAATTTTCCTAAAGATAATACCGATAGAAATCGTACTTCTCCATTTGCATTTACCGGTAATAAATTTGAATTTCGTATGCTTGGTAGCAATGCTAGTATTGCTTGTACAAATATTATACTAAATACTATAGTAGCAGAAAGCCTAGAATATTTTGCTAACATACTAGAAAAATCAGATGATATAACAGCCACATTAAATAAAATAATTAAAGACAATTATATAGCACATAGTCGTATCGTTTTTAACGGAAATAATTACTCCGATGAGTGGATTGCGGAAGCACACAAAAGAAAACTTCTTAATCTTACCCACACAACCGATGCTCTTGCTATTTATGCATCCGATATAAATATTGCATTATTCGGAAAGTACAAAATATATAACAAAGAAGAAGTAATTGCAAGAAAAGAAATCTTGGAAGAAACTTTCAGTAAAACTATTAATATTGAAGCACTTACTACTTTAGAAATAGCTAAAAAACAAATAGCTCCGGCAGTAAGTATGTTCTCCAAAGAACTTTCTTCCGCTGCTATAAATAAAATGAATCTTCATATAAACAGTGATGCTGAAATCATCGTTCTTAACATTCTTAGCGATAACAATACTTTAGTTATTAGAGGTTGTCAAGAATTGGAAATTGCTTTAGAGAAAGCGAAATCATTTGTCGATACAGGTTCTAATGCTAAATATTATAATGATATCATAAGACCTATTATGAATAAGATAAGAGAATCCGCTGATATAATGGAATTAAATTGTGCTAAAAGTTATTGGCCATTACCATCATACGGCGATTTGATGTTCTATAGATAAGAGGTAAAACAAAATGACAGGAAACACTTTTGGCAATAATTTAAAAGATTTGCGAATAACAAATCGTATGACACAAACAGAGCTTGCTACAATTATGAATGTAAATGCAGTAACTATTTGTCATTGGGAGAAAGGGCATCAAGAACCTTGTCTTGATGATATCAAAAAATTGTCAAAGTTTTTCAAAGTAAGTTGCGATTTTCTTTTGGGCGTGTAGAGTAATAAATTAAATTTGCTATTCATAATATATTGTTATAGTGAAAAAAGTTATTTTACACCCCTTAAGTATAATTGTAATTGTTATACTAATATTTTTAAGCAAAATTGACTTAGTTATATATAGTCTAATTTTTGTTATTTTGCACGAATACACACATTACTTGGTAGCCAAAGCTTATGGCTACCATCTTAATAAAATGTATTTAATGCCTTATGGCGGAGTTATTGTCGGGGAAGAAACTTGGCAAAATACTGACGCCTTTTTTATTGCCATTGCTGGTCCTATTTTTAATATAGTAATTACTATAATTGTCGTTGCGCTTTGGTGGATATTCCCTTCTATCTATTGCATAACTTACAACATAGCTAAAATTAATTTGGTACTTGCCCTTACAAATTTATTGCCATTTTACCCGCTAGATGGTGCAAGAATAATTTTAAGTCTTTCAAAAAATAAAATAAAAACGCTAAAATTACTAAAAACATTAGGGATATTAGGTAGTCTTATTTTTATTGTTCTTTTTATAATTACTATATTCTATAAAATAAATATTACACTTGCAATTATGGGAATTTGCTTGTTTGTAGGTGCAACAAGCCAATTTAAGAATGCAACTTTAATACAAGCAGTCACAAACATAGATTTGCTCAAAGATTACTCTCGAGCTTTGCAAAGAAAAGAACTATTAATTTATATTAATAGTCCTCTTTATAAACTTCTTAGAAGTCTTGATGATAAACATATTTTTACTGTGGAATTAGTAGATAGTAACGGTAAAACCGTTTGTATCCTTGAAAATGAAGACCTAATTAAGTTATGTAGCTATCCTGATAAAAAGGCTCTTTTAAGTACAATTATTAAACTATTTTAAATACTTTTTACGCAATGCTTTATTGATTTTCTTTTTTCTTTTTATAACACAAATTATGAGTACAATAACAATAACTAATCCTATTATTGCACCAGCATAAGGCAAATAATCTATAATAATGCTCATCGTTGTCTTGTTTTGATACATACTTATACTCTCAATATTTCCAGCATTAAACACCAAATTGCCATCATCATTTATTTCGTAATCCGTTATTTCTGTAACTGTACCATCGTTATTTACTGCATAAAATACAGTATTAGCATCTATTGTATTTGTAAATGTCATTTCATATTGCGTACTAGTTGCTAATTCACCTTGAATATCTAATCTATAATATTCTACCATTTCTTTTTTATTTGGCTTAATTATTGATTTTTGCAAAGCTTTATCTATTACTTTTTGTACATTTTTTGCCTCTACCGTCTTTACTTCTTGAGAAACAACTATAATACTTACTTCTGGTGGAATATCACCTATGATTTTAACATTTTTATTTACTATACTAGTACTTTTAATAATTATTGTTGTTGTTATATAATTAAATGTATAATTTGTTGCCTTTGCCCCAGATGCTTTTATTGAATAATATCCGACTTTACTTGGAATATTTTCTATACTAGCTTCAGCAGTTAGTATACTCTCGTTTTCTCCATTTACAAATCCCGAATAACTTATATCCGCATCAACAGTTTCTCCCAAAATATATTCACCACCGCAAGCAGATACGTTTATTACCGCTGGATAAATATGCAATGTACCTATAGCTTCTTCATCAACGCTATATATATCGGTATTATCTTTCAAAACTGCATATATATTATAATCGCCTACATTTTTGGGCACTCCATTAAATCGATATTCAATTGTTGGCGTAATTTCATTAGCTAAATTGCTTATATCCAATTGTAATAAGTTAGGTAAGAATGTTTTTCCATTATAAGTATAATCTAAATTACCGGACAAACCTATATCAATTTTTCTTGCAACAACATTAGAAAATTTTACAGTAGTTGATGCCCCTACTAAATTTATTGTATCAGTAGGGATAAAATTTAATTTGGTTTCAAAATTACTACCAGTTATTTTGTCTTCGCTATTATCCCAAGTAAAATTACCTTTAACTTCATTACCTAAATAATAAGCTTCACACGATACATTTGTTTCTGATACCTTACTACCCCATTGCACCGCTTTATCCGCCAAAGCACTAATGTTTACTTTACCTTTATTGATAAAAAACTTTCCTGCTATATAAACATAGCTTATATTGTAGTTATTCCCACCATTATACTCTTCAGTATAAATATTGTAAGAACCAACATTTTCACCTTCTATTCTACTAACTCTTATTAATATATTATCAAAGCTATCGCCTTCTACGAATGAATAACCGTTGACAAGTTCAACGATTAATTTAGGGTCGTTCTCTTTATAAAATTTACTTTGAGACGGCACATTAAGCTTTATTTCTCTTTTGGTTATGGCAAATCTACCCAATATACTATAATTAAAATCATAATTCGGATTATTTTCCTGTAATAATGTACCTCTGTTTATATTATAATAATTTACGTCTTCACCGACTTCCCTACTTAATTTACCTACTAATCCAAAATCTTTACCATTTGGCAATGTAGTAATTAGATGAGCAGTTTTGTTATCCTGAATTGCGTATTCGATACTAGGTTCTATGTCGCCATAAGTTTTTGCATTCATCTGTTCAGCCGTTACAACGATAGTAATTTCTCTAGGGGTTATCAAAATATGATTTTTATCACTTTTTGCAAATATATATGCTTTACTAGATGCTCCGACAATTTTTACTTCGTAAGAATTATTTGCTTCCAAATTTTCATCATACACCCGAACAATTGGTTCAGTAAATCCTAACAAATTACTAAATTCTTCTTCAGTTAATTCGTTATTTTGTGATAAATCCCAAGAATATTTAATTAGACCATCAAGCACATCACCATAATTATATTCCAAAGTTTCCACACCTAAATATATTGTTTGTGGCTTGATTGTCAAAACTATTTGGTTACTAATCCTATCATTATAATTTTGGCAATTGGTTTCTGTTATATCGAAGGTAATAATCCCGTAAGCTACAAATTTAAGCTTGTTATCCTCTCCGTCTTTAATAATTTGAATTTCGCCCCTATCGCTAGTATTTATTTTATTTAGTATAAAAGTACCATCGTGCGAACTTACCACATTTAATATTGGGGTTTCATCTACAAAATAGCTTGTAAAATCTAGGGATATTGTTAAATTATTTACTTCATCAGCTTTAGCAATATTAAAATACAATATATTAACATCACTTGCTAGTTGATAATTTATGTTATTTACACTAGGCAAACCAACATAACTATGTGCATTTATTAGGGTTGTTAATTCGCTTAACAAATCAATGTCACCGCTAATTAATAATGCTTCCAAATTATCATACGGCGTGCTTCCATCAAATTCATAATATTTTATGTTTACCGAATTAACTCCTGAATTTAATAAATTATAACTTCCCTTTATTAATGTTTTTTTATCATTACCATCATAACTCAAATTTTGATAACTTGAATAACTAATAGTATGCACAGCTATAGGCAATATTTCCATATTATATGTATCCGCCAAAGTTAAGTTATAATTTGCATCATTAATTGTTGCACCAACTAAATATTTTCCAACATTATAAACATTATCCCAGCTAGAATCAATTATCATATTATTATCAAGCAATGTATAATTATAATTTATAGTTGCTGTCCCTATACTTGTAGATAAGCTAATAGCCGTTATCGGCATAACAGGCATTTGATTATTATAAATAGTACTTAATTTAGATTGATCTAAAGTAATAGTTACATATTTTATAGTAATACTTCCCGTTGTTTTATTTACAATACCTAAATTATTTATTCCATAATTAATTTTTCGAGTTCCTTGTAATACAAAATTTGTAATAGTAATATCAATGTCTGTGCCCGTATTTGCACTAGCCCAAGTGATAGTCGCTAAAATTGAAACATTTCCAATATCTCCAAGACAAATTGCATCAAAATACTCTGTTACATTTACATTATTTTTAATCGTTAGTCCATCATATTCTTTAATTATTACATTTGCCCAAGTTTTGCTAGAATCAATTAATAAACTTAGTGTATTTACAGTAAAACTTTTACTTTCTATACCTAAGAAAACAGTACCGGGTAATTTACTACTAGCTACCACAAGCCTAGACCTTACTTCATATATCCCAGAATCAATTGTATTTGTTGTCTTTGTTTTCAATGCCCCGTAATAATAATTGTTTTCTATATTTTCAAATATATCTTCGCCACTAGGCAAAATAACGACTTGTGCTTCGTGTGAATTTTCATTATAATCAGCATCACTAACAGTCAGCGTAATATAATCCGATATTAAATTTAATGGCAATGTCATTTCTTTGCCTTTTGTAATATCAGTAAAAGTATTTGGCATTTCAAATCCAATAATCAACTTTTCACTTTCATTACTAAAAACATAACTTTGCATATCGGTAAGAATATTTTTGCCCACATCAAAAATATTAATAAAATATCCATATTCTAAAAATTCGATACCTAATTCTACATTTTGTCCCGAATAATATTTGCCATTTCCTTCTTTACTAAACAAAATTTTACTTTCATCTTCTCCTGTTACTGTAATAGTAAGAGGCAAGGTAAACCTTGCATATATAGCGGATAAAGACGTGTTATAAGTCGAATATATGCTTAATTGGTCAGCAATTATATTATCGTTAACATCCATAACGCAACCAGAATAATTAGCATTAGGCATTAAATTAAATTGAATAAACTCATCATCTTCTTTTCCAAAATCATATACAACATTTATATCACCATTTTTATCTAAATAAAGTACATTTGTATAACCGTTATTCAAATAACCTTCATTTCTTACCTTTATATAGTCAAATGGATAAGTTGTTGCTTCATCATCATATCTAAAAACATACCAACTGTTATTATAATCAACACTATTTGCACTATCAGCAGTTATTCCGACTATTCCATAAAACTTTTCAACTCCGGTTAAGGTACCATCAAATAAGCAATTTGTAATAGTAGTGTCACTTGCTGTATACCCAACTATTCCACCTACATTAATATTCCCTTCTACTGTTGCGAAACTTATTACTTTATCAATCACGCCATTTACAGAAACATTACGCCCTACTGCACTACCCACATAATTTCCGGTAGAACTTATAGTACTATTACTATCTATTACTAAATTACATATAGTACCATTTTCACCAAGCAAATTAAATAAACCTACATAATTTAATGCGGAAATAATTTTCAAATTTTGAATTTCATAGCCTTGCCCATCAAAAGTTCCATTAAAGGCATAGCAATCTTGTGCACTAGTATAACTGCCTATAGGCACAAAAACCAATGATTGCATATCTATATTATTATCTAAAACAAAATAATTTCCACTATAATCATAATTTTTATTCAAACTACTTAATTTTTCCATTTGTATGCGAGTACTAATTCTAAATGGGTTTAGTTTTGTACCCCAATCAGCAGATGAAAGCTTATCCCAACCGAAAATTCTTATTCTTGCACTTAATTTTGAATAATTTTGCAAAATTGTATTTTCACTATTAGCAAAATTTGTAAGTTCTAAAGTATAATTGTTTGACCTATCGGACACTAAGCCACTTACATAAATATTTTCATCAAACGAATTTACAAAATTATCGCTATCAAATTCAGTTGATGGTTTATTGTTCAAAATTAATGCAGAACCACTATATCTACGCAAACTACAAAAATCTTCATTGTAATATGTGTTATAAAGATAGTTAGTAATAACCGTATTTATACTACCTACTAAAGAACCTAATTTGTTTTGTCCTACGCCTTCTTCTATTATTCCATTAAAATAACAATTTTTGATAACGCCTACACTGACACCGACTAATCCACCTAAAAAGTTATTAGTTGTTGTTTTTATGTAAGCATTACAATAGCTAGAAAGCAAACTACTGTTATCTAATTGCCCTACAAGACCGCCCACATTACTATCACTACCAACTACCATACCTATATTGAAACAATTCTCAATAGTCGCATTATTAAATAAATAACCTACTAAACCACCGACATTGCCCATTGTCCCAACAACATTTCCTGCATTAAAAGAATTGTTTAAACTTCCGCCAATTTGATATCCTACTAGTCCGCCTACATAAGAACCAGAATTTTGACTTACATTGACCAAATTATAACACATATTAATTGTAGTTGCTGTTGCTTTACCTACTATTGCACCTACATTAGAATTACCCGTTATACTCCCTGACTCTATACCAACATTGCTAATTGTTGCATTTTCACTTATTCCAAATAAACCTTGATTTGCATTTCCGTTTATATTTAAATTATTTATTCCATAATTTCCGCCATCAAATGCGCCATTAAATGGTTTTGTATCTATTCCTATTGGAATGAAATTATTATCTAATAAAATATGATTATTTTGGATATAATTCTTCTCTTTATAACTATCATAATAATTGTTATGCAAATAGCTAAAATTATAAAGCTGTTGTGCCGAAGTAATTACAAGCGGATTTTCAACCGTACCATCGCCACTAGCAAAATAATTATATAAAAGCTTAGTCGGCGTATTGGATTCATCAAAATTTAACCAAGCCAAACTTGCAAAAATTCCTTTGTTTATTCCCATTTCAGGAATACTCCATTTCAAATCATCATTAGTTATTGCAATCGAATGGACGCTAACATTATTAATATTTGTAAGTTGAATTGAAGTTGCACTTTCTCCTTGCATTATACTAGGTACAATAAGCAAACTATCGTCAATCCCTTCATTATTTAGAATTTCACTATTGTAATAAATTTTATCAAAATTTGTATTAGCCCCTGAACCATTATTTTTATTGGTAAATATGCTAAATGTACTTTCTACAATAGTACTTCTAGGTAATTTATGTAAATTACCATTAAAGTATCCATTGCTTAAATCAATTGAAACTACATTTTCACTATATATACCTACAAAACCTGCAGTATAGCTTGCGGCTGTTATTATACTTGTTACAGCACAATCCCCAATACTTATATTCCCACTACCAGTAACATTTCCAATAAGTCCACCGACTTTATTATATCCGGTAATATCCGCCACTACCATACTAGTACTAATACTTAAATTATCACTTACATCAAGGTTACATAATCCAATAATTCCGCCTACATTACTACCTTTTGTTGCATTTATGGTACCTTTATTATAAAGTTTTTGTAAACCATTTATTGGCCTGCTATAACCGAAAATTCCACCAAAATTGCTACCGTAAATAATGTTAGAACCAATTACATTACCCAAATTAGTTAAATCAGTAACATTTATATTGTAAGCACTACCTACGATACCACCTACATTACTTTCACCGCTAACATTACCACTGTTTGTAATATATTGTAAATTGCAATTATTTTCACAATAACCAATAACCGTCCCAACATTAGTTATTCCACTAACCGTTGCTTGATTATTAATATTTTCATAATAAGAACCGTCCGCCGTACCAGTTATTGCACCGATTATATTGTGCCCGTGAACAAAACCTTTTATTACCAAATTAGAAATGCGGGCACATTCTGTCTTAGCCCACATACCTAAATAATCAGTATCTTCCTCATTAATAGCCATTTCTACATTATGATTGTTACCATTGAAGTTGCCCGCAAATGGAATTGCCCCATTAGACAATACTCTACTAGTAACTATGTCAATATTAAGTGAAATATATGTATTTAAATAATCAGTAATTACGGTATTATTTGCAAATAAATTGTATTGTTCTATGTTATTAATAACAAAAGGGGATAATTCCGTACCATCTCCGCTATTAAAAAGAGTATGTTTTACATAGTTACAAATCGTACTATCTGAAGCAAATACATTTAGAATAGGCATATATCCATATCCTACTCCAAATGTAGGAATAGTCATAATACCTTCTTCAAAAATTATATTTGTGTTCCCCAAAAAATCATACATTGTATAAGAATGAAAATTGTCCGGTAACTGACTAAACGCATTATAACCTATCAAACCTAGTATACACTTATCATTGTTATTGTAAGCATTCATACAATCACTTAATGATGAAGTGCTCGACATATAACCGATTATCGAGCCTCTTCTTGTCCCTGTATTTGTAATGTTACAATAATTATAAACATTCTTTATTTTACCTTCATTTTGTCCAACAATACCACCAATTCGATTAGAAGTGCCCGCGATTTGCGATAGATTACCCAGATTTATTACACCATTAATATTGCCTTTCAAACTGCCATCTAGATTATTTTCTCCAACAATTCCACCTACAAAATTGTTACCTTTTATATTACCGATATTTATACAATTAGTAATTGTTCCTAAATTATTACCGGAAATACCGCCTATGTATCCACCTAAATTATCGTTTGCATTTATACTTGCAAAATTTATACAGTCAGTAATCGTCCCCATATTACGACCTACGATACCAGCAACATAATTAACACCTGTTAAGTTACCCGAAACTCTTACACCATCTACTAGTCCACCATAAGATAAACTCCCAATTAAACCTATATTATCGTGATATGGTATTTTTGTAGAAGATATTGTAATAGTATGGTCGCCGCCATATAATTTACCTTTAAAGGGATTTTCTAAAGTACCTATCGGTTCAAAATCAACAACAGTTATGTTATTAATTATTACAAAATATTGGTTAGTTGTATCATATCCACCATTTACCAATGTTGCTAAATCAGTTAAATCATCAGCAGTAGATAGTATACAAGGGTCATATTCAGTAGACCCCTCATAACCCTCTAGAGCATAAGCAATATTATTATTATCATAAAAAATTGAGCCATTTGTTATAAATATGCCAAAGGCAAGAACAAATACTGCTAAAGTATGATTAAAAATCTATTTTTGCTTTTTGACATTGCTCCTCCAATATGTAATATATTATATCATAATATATACTACTTTTCAAGGGTTTATTTATATATTAAAATTGATTAAAGATTGCTTATCAATAGAATAAAAAAAACTTTAATTAATAATCAGAATATGCTATTATTATTGTATGGAGTAAAATAATTATGATAATTGATAATATTAAAATTGGAAATACTAAATGTATACTTTTTGTGGGTGAAAACCAATATGATTTTGCAAGTATAACGGCGGTTAGTTATAAAATCAAAAAGGGAATGGAAATTCCTAACGAAAAGTTTTGGGAAATGCTCAATGAAAGCGACAAAATTTTATGTAAAGAGTATTTGTTCGGTTTGATTGCTAAATATCAAAAAACTGAGCAAGGTTATCGTGATAAATTGTATTCAAAAAATTTCCACAAAAATGCAGTCGAAAATGCTATAGATATCGCCAAAAGTTACGGATATATTGATGATGATGTCTATTGTCGCAATTATATCGCTACTTATCAAGATAAAAAAGGGAAACTTCGCCTAAAAAATGAACTATACAATAAGGGAATATCTTCTAGCATTTATGAAAAATATTTAGAACTAACTAACGATAATCAAATTGCTCTAGCCTCAAAATTTGCGGACAAATGGTGTCAAAGAAATAAATTAGATTTCGATTCGAAAGATAAACTTGTTCGGCACTTAGTCGGCAAGGGATTTTCATTTGATGTAATAAATACCGTTATTAGTGAAATTAAAAATAATAATTAAATGTCGAATTATGCAGTATTATTTTATAGTTATATCGCATAAGATTAATATGTGACGCATAATAAAATTTTCATAACTTTGATAATAATTATAGTTTGCTTGACAATTGCTTTGCTTGGTATTACGCTACCTAACAAAACTCTTAATAATGAAAAAAATTTTAGTGGGATTTATCAATGTGAAGTAGACAATATTAGAGCAACTTGTTTTGCAATTGCACCTAATTTATTTATTAGTTGCTGTCATAATTTTGGGGATAATCCCAATGAAATAATCTTCGCTCAAAATGAAGGAAATAGTGTATCGCTTTCCGTAATAGCAAGAGATACTTCAAAAGATTTGGTTTTACTAAAATGCGATAAACAAGTACCCAATTATTTATGTATAGATACCCAGAGTATTTATAATAACAAAGCAACAGCCTATGGAAATTATTCAGGAAATGAAATAATAGAAAGAGATTTGACAATAAAAAATCAAGGTAAAGATTGTTATCTTACCACTAATAATAGACAGGCAAATGTAAAAATTTTAAGTGGCAATATTGAGTTTGGGTTTAGTGGTGCCCCTGTATTAAATTCTAACAATAACTTATTGGGAATGATAAGTTGTGTCAATAAAAATAATGGAGATATCTATGCTATTAGCGTATCAGAAATAAACAATTTTGTGGAGGCATATAAATGAAATTTATAAAAGCATTTTTTTACTATCTAATTCAGTTTACTTGGGCATTACCTCAAAACTTACTTGGGGCAATACTCACATTTACAAAATATAAAAATTCGCATAGAGAAAAGTTTTTTAATTCTCTAATTAGTTACCATCAAGAAGATTGGGGCGGTGTTTCACTGGGAATGTTTATTATTACAAATTCTACTCGTGGCGAAGCTTGGACAAATGACACTAAGGTACACGAATTTGGGCATAGTATACAATCCCTAATATTAGGTCCTTTTTATTTGCTTGTAATTGGTTTACCATCTACTATTTGGTGTAATACTAAAAAATGGCAAGATTATAGGAAAAATAAAGAAGTATCATATTTCGAATTCTATCCCGAAAAATGGGCAAATTATTTAGGTAGTAAAATAACAGGTTTGCCTTATCCGAAGCAATAATATTCCAACACTTCTTAATAAGGGGTTGACATAAGTACATTTTATATGTAAAATATTTAGTAGTATACAAGGAGTAATATAAATGAAAAACACTGGTAAAAATATGTTATTTTCTACAGATGAAGATTTACAAAAATATTATCACACATCTTACCAATTGGAAAAAGAAAGATTTGCCAATATTTTTGGAGCAGTAGCTGAAGAACCTGAATCAAATATTGATCCAGAGTCTATACTTTTTGAGCAATCTCAAAAAAAGAAAGTTTTTGATGAAAATACACAAAGACTTCGAAAATATAAAAAATTAGTTTTCATTTTAAGTGTTACTACTACCTTAGCAGTATTAGCAACAATATTCTTTGCCCTTAAATTTTACAATATAATTTAGTACTAAATATATACCGATTACAAATTTACACTTAATTTTTACAATATAATTAAAAACCGCATAAAAAAGCACACTAAAATTATTTAGTGTGCTTTATTTTTTTAATAATTGTTACTTATACTTTAATTTTCTTGTTTTTTAGGTTGTTCCCTTACTTGAATATTTGCCTCTCTTAGTTGCTTTTCAGTAACATCGCAAGGAGCTTGCATCAATAAATCTTTTGCATTCTTATTCATTGGGAATGTAATAATTTCTCTTATACTTGGTTCATCAGCAAGCAACATAACTATTCTATCCACACCCGGAGCTATACCAGCATGTGGTGGAGCACCAAATTTGAAAGCATTGTATAAAGCACTGAATTTATTTTCTATTACACTTTCATCATAACCAGCTAAAGCAAATGCCTTAACCATAATTTCTGGGTCGTGGTTTCTTACTGCCCCGCTACTTAATTCATAACCATTACAAACTATATCATATTGATAAGCCAAAATATCTAATGGGTCTTTGTTAATTAGTGCATCAAGTCCGCCTTGTGGCATACTAAATGGATTATGAGAAAATTCGATTTTTTCGTTTTCTTCATCAAATTCATACATTGGGAAATCTACTATCCAACAGAATTTAAATATATCTTTTTCAATCAAATCACAAGCTGCTCCTAATTCTGCACGAACATAGCCTGCACATTTATTTACTTTGATTTTGTCACCTACGACTAATGCTACAAATGTATTTGGTTTTAAGTCAAGTTTTTCTTTCAAGCTATCAAATATATTAACTAAGAATTTAGACACACCGCCAGCAAGTTCGCCCTTTTCATCTAGTTTGAACCAATAATAATTACAATCTAGTTCTCTTTCTAATACAAAAGTTGCTAAACTATCGATATATTTACGGTTTTTATGGAAATTGGGTACATCTATAGCCATAACTTCCTTATCTGCAAATAATGGGCTTATTTCGCCATTAATTAGACTTGATACATCTTTGATTGTAAGTGGAATACGCAAATCTGGTTTGTCACTTCCATATAATCTAATTGATTCTTTATAAGGCAATCTCACAAAAGGACCATCTTCAACTTTTTTGGTAGTAAATTTCTTAAATAGTCTAGGCAATATGTCTTCAAGTTCAACAAAAACATCTTCTTGCTCTGCAAAACTCATTTCTATATCTAATTGATAAAATTCGCCCGGGCTTCTGTCCGCTCTTGCATCTTCATCTCTAAAACAAGGTGCAATTTGGAAATATTTATCAAAACCACTAGTCATAAGAAGTTGTTTATATTGTTGTGGTGCTTGTGGCAATGCATAAAATTTACCTGGATAAAGTCTACTTGGCACAATAAAATCTCTTGCTCCTTCTGGAGAAGAACTTGTTAGTATTGGTGTAGTAATTTCCAAAAAGTTTTTTTCAGTCATTATTTTTCTTATTTCACTAACTACCTTACTACGCAAAACAATTTTATCCTTAACAAGCGGATTACGCAAATCAAGAAAACGATATTTCAATCGTATATCCTCTCTACTTTGTAGAGAATTGCTTACCTCAAATGGTAAAACTTCCATACATTTACCTAATACTTCTATTCTACTAGGCTCTAATTCTATAAGTCCGGTATTCATATTGCTATTAGGACTACTACGCAAAATAACCTTGCCTTCCACACTAATAGTGCTTTCTCTCGATATGCTTCTCACTTGTTCTTTTAATAATTCATCATTTACTGTTACTTGAGTCATTCCATAGAAATCACGAACTACAAAGAAAATAACTGAGCCTAAATCACGTACACTATGCAACCAGCCTGCTATTTTTACTTGTTTACCTTCATCTTCACTTCTTAATTCATCACAATTATGTGTTCTATACATATTTTATTCCTCTCTAATTAATAAATTTATTTGATATCGCCCACTGTTCTTGGGTATAAAATTACATCACGAATATTTTTCATACCGGTAATATACATAACAATTCTTTCTAATCCCAAACCAAAACCGCTATGTGGTACCGAACCAAATTTGCGTAATGCAATATAATCATTATATTCATTCATATCCATATTCTTATCTTTCATAGCCTTAATAAGCTTGTCATAATCAGCTTCTCTTTCGCTACCACCAATAATTTCACCTACACCAGGAACTAATAAATCAGTTGCAGCAACAGTCTTGCCATCTGGGTTTTGTTTCATATAAAATGACTTAATTGCTTTTGGATAATTAGTTACAAATATTGGTTTTTTGAATATTTCTTCGGTTAAAAATTTCTCGTGTTCAGTTTGAATATCTTCACCCCATTCAACTGGATATTGGAAATCCTTGCCACTATTTTTCAAAAGCTCGATAGCTTTGGTATAATCAACTATTTCAAATTTACTATTAACCACACTTTCTAGCTTTTCAATTAATCCTTTTTCTACAAATTTATTAAAAAATTGCAATTCATCTGGACAATTTTTCAAAACTGCATTTATTATATATTTAATCATATCTTCTGCTATTTCAATAAGGTCAGGTAATTCAGCAAAAGCAATTTCTGGTTCTATATGCCAAAATTCAGCTACGTGCTTAGGCGTATTGCTATTTTCTGCACGAAAACTAGGTCCAAAGGTATATATCTTACCAAACGCCATTGCGGCTACTTCTCCGTCAAGTTGTCCGGATACACTAAGTCCTGCTTTTTTTCCAAAGAAATCATTTTTATAATATTCTTCTTCAGTTTTTGCATTATGATTATATCCTTGAGTAGTTACTCTGAACATTTCTCCTGCACCCTCACAATCACTTGCTGTAATTATTGGAGTGTTTATATATACAAAATGACGTTTTTGAAAAAATTCGTGTATAGCATAACTAATTGTATTTCGTACCTTAAATACTGCATTAAAAGTATTTGTTCTTACCCTTAATTCTGGAATTGTACGCAAGTACTCTAAAGTACTTCTTTTCTTTTGTAAAGGATAGTCCGCACCACTTGCACCTAACAAAGTTATTTCCTTTGCATTAACTTCAACACTGCCTTCCATTATTACACTATCTACCAATGTCCCAATAATTTTTACACTAGAACCCAATTTGTATGCTGATAAATCATCAAAATTCTGTTTATCTACAACTATTTGTAAATGTTTTAATGTTGTGCCATCATTTATTTCTAAAAATGCCATATTTTTGCTATCTCTAGCAGTTCTTACCCATCCGCAAACTGTTATTTCTTCATTGCGGTATTTCGCATCTTCAAATAACGATACGATATCAATATGTTTCATTACTTATAAATCTCCTTTTATCTGTATGTTTATTATTTTAATTATGATTTACCTGTCCTCTTACCAAATAGTAATTCATTTGTGCACTGTTGTTTACAAAATCCAAATAACTTGTATGATTATTTAAGTATGCAGCATACCAGCCCATTCCCATAGATTGTTCGTCCATATACCATTTTAAATTTGTTAAATTTATTGTATCCGTAAGATCAGGTCTCCATGCCATAAGCAATCCGGTATCTGGGTCGGTTGCGAATATTCGTCCATCTCTCTTGGTTGTTGAAGTATATCCAACACAGCCACCCTTATAGTCATTAAAGTAATGTTCGAAGGGGAAAGAAGCATCAGAGCTATAAAGTCTGTTATTCTCTTCTGAGCCAACAGCAATAAATGCACCACTCTCTAGACGTATACCACCACTTTGTACACATTCTTTAGCATTTGTCGAAGTATAAGCACCATAAAGGCCAATACCTCTTGTCCGTGCATAATAAGCTGAACTATCAAAATTTTCACCAAATAATAAGGTATCATTTACTATAGTTGCTGCTGAGGAAACACTACCTGTTATTTCCATATTACCTGTTAATTTATTATTTCCAGTCCAACAATAAGATGAGGCAGAACCAGTATCACCATCGCCACCTGTAGACGTACCACCTACAATACCTCTTATATTAACAGCTAAATTAGAACCTGCATGATTTCGCGAATAATTATTTCCTTGTAAAAATCCATTACTTTCCTTAAACCAACCAACATTATCGTCAAACTGCGTACCTGTATAATTTGTAGCACCGTAGGCACTCATATAACTATCAAATGTATCATTATAAGAATAACAAGTATTAACACTTGATGTCCCAGCCTTTTGTGCGTTACGACCAACTATTCCACCTATTGAAACACCTTGATACTCACCTATAAAACACGTACCGTCAGTCGTCTCATAACCTGTGTTATTATCGCACCATAGAGTAATCATTGTCGTAATTTTAACATCCTCGGTATAACAACTTTGTATATTTGTTCTATCCGCAAAATTATTTGCTACTTTCTCTGTCAATACACCATTATTTTCAAACCAATTATAACCGACATAACTTTCTAAACTATACATATTTTCTTTATCTGAATTTGATGAAGCCGTACCTGTACTAATACTATCAACATTTTGAGCACCCGCTATGCCTCCAATAAACAAATTCCAATCATAAGCAATATTACTTATACCATTATAATATTTGGTGAAAATATTTGCATTTTGAACATAGCTATTATAGACAGCTCCACTCGTAATACCTACTATACCGCCTACATATAAATTGCCCAATATTAGTGCATACTTAATTAAAGATGTTGGCCATACTTTACTAGCTTCGGTATTTACATAATCAAAGGTACTGTTTCCATTTCCATCATAAACTTTCATATAATATTCACTAGTAGAATGCGTAGAATCGCCTACACTACAGTCGTTTATTAGTCCACCTTTTTCATTTTTAGCAACGATACCACCACGGACACCAGAATTTTGATAAGAACCGCTTAGTGTAAATGGTAAATCTAAATATACATTATTTGTTGTTGTATCATAATTTAACGATATACCATTAATTTCACCATTAGGTCCATTATCACCTACTATTCCACCAACTCTAGTTGCCATCATTCTTAAATTACCACGTAAACAATTTCTTACATAAGGAATTGTATAAGGAACAGTTGCGTTTTCATCAAGTGTACGGTTGGTTACTACACCATTATTATACCCTACAAAACCACCTACACTACCATCCGCTATATCTACTTCAGAACTTGCTACAGGGGCTTTTATACTTCCTTCAGCTTCTACTAAACCGCTTACAAATATAGAATCTTTTAATGTACCAGATAATATCTTACCTACTATTCCCCCAGCAAAAAAGCTTGAGCTTATAATTGGTCTAACTGTTCCATTTCCATTTCCATTAAAATTAGAAGATAATAATTTTGCATCATTTTCATTTACAAAACCAAATATTCCACCTGCACTACTCTTTCCAGTAATATTAAAATAATTATATAAAGTAGAACTATTATTTACTTGCAAATTAGTTATATTCGATTCACCGATATTGTCTTCAACTACTAAAGGATCGCCAACACAACCAATAATACCACCTACATTATTACCTTGCAACTTAATTTTTATATTACTTGTTGAATTATTAATATATAATTTTACATTAGATATTGTCGAATTATCTACACGACCAAATAATGAACCTACGCCTAATGATGCATTGTTTCCTATTACTTGTAATCGAGTAATATAACTACCCTCTATCAATCTACCAATTTTATTATTTTCAATTAAATCAATATCACTAATTTTTGCATCACTAACAGTAGCTGCTAGCACACCTACATATTTTGCTATAGCAGAAGAACTAAGATTAGCCGATTGTAAACCACTTAGATTAATATAAGCATTCCCAATATAAATATCTTTAACTTCACCACCGCCTATATGTCCAAATACACCATAACCATGTGTATAATCATATAACTCGTGCTCTTTCAATAACCCTGGATCAGATGGCGTTAAATTGCCATCAGTCCCGCCATAGACAGCTATGCCATAAATAGATTTATGGTTGCCTTGTAATACCCCATCAAAGCCATAAGTAGTATCACCATTTAATAAATAACAAATTGGTATCCACGCTTTTGCTATTGGAGAAGTAACTACACCGTTTATTCGAGTCATATATGACTCATTACTACAATTGGTATATAGCAAACTTTGTAAATTAATATCATTTATTAATATGAAGTTTGTTTTATTATCGACTGAAGTATTACAACTATATTCATTATAATACCAGAACATATTTATATTTTTTAACTGCAATACATTATATATTTTGTAAGGAGTAAGAATATCACCATTACCTGTATTGGAAGTTTGATATTTAGTCACACCAGTTATAGCAGGGTTACCAAATAACATTGTCCCACCATCAACATATGGACTAACTTGTTGGTCATAATTAATTATTATATGTCTTCTATAAGTACTAGAATATGGCGCAAATAAATTTTGGTCATTGTTTATTCTTAAAGAATCTTCTAATTGTGCTTGACTATCCAAATAATATACCAAAGATTTAAGAGGTGTTATTCCGAAGCCATCCTTATAGCCTTTTGGTGCATATTTGAAAGCGCCCCACATATTATTAATTACTATCTCATTACCATCAATATCAATCTTTTTAGATATATTAAGTGGTACAGATATTCTAACTATACCATCATCAATTGTTGCATCCCCACTACAATAATTATCTGTATCCCATACCGTTACAGAATCATCAAGTCCATTAGACAAATATCTTGAGAATTCTAAAGGTAGATTAATTCCCGCACCATACATTACATTCGTAAATTCAAGTTTTACATTACTAACATATTGTATATCTAATTCCAAATCACTATTTACATAAATTTCTGTGTTATGCGGATTACCACTATAAGCACCCAAAAATCTATGGCTATCATAATATGACTTAAGACTTTCATTTAATACATTATTTTCTTTAAACAATATTGCATATTGTTTATCATAAGTCGAATCGTATCCAATTACATTTGTAGTAGCATTACTAGATATATAATCATCTACATTACATTCATTTGTATCATCTAATGAAAATGAATAACTACAACCTATATCAATATAGAATAAAGTTGAATATTTATCTTCATTTGTAGGTACTATGAAATCATAGCCATAAGGAATACTTACATTTGTAATTCTACTGCTACCGCTTTGATTCTTATCAAATCCCTCAAAAGAAACACTTGATGTATTAATAGCTAATGTATCCACATTAAGTTCAGGTGCATTTTTGTAGCCATACATACCTTGTTGTCGTGCTATATTGTATGTTGTACCGCCAGCTATATTATATGTATAAATATCGTGTTCATATTGATAAATATACATAGCTCTATATTTAATCATATCATCTGATGGTGGAACTTCGCCAAAATCAAAGTATAATTGTATTTCATAATTTTCGTTTGCCAAATTATTTTCTCCGTCCATATCGAGAAGATACCTATAGCTAACTACATTATTTACTTTCCATTGATATTGCCAACCTAAAAATCTATATTTTTGTCCATCATTATCAGTATATACAGGTTCATTATTTTCTGTATTTACGCTAGAATAGGACCTTATAGTAATTCTTGCACCATAATCATATTCACCATAGCCATTTTCTGTATATTGATAAGGGTCACCGGTGCCTGCAAAGTTGTTGTTCGTAATAAATCTAACATTTGAACTATTTATTGATGGAGCCACTTTATTTGAGAATTGCTCTTCATAACTACCAGCTAAGCTATCTATATAAACTAATTTTTCCAAGTTTACTGAAATAACTTTACGCATAAACGGTCTGATAATTAATGGACACAATGCATTATTACTATCTTTAATTGCTCCAGGCATATTATCACTTAATACATAGTCCATTGATAAAATATATTCTGAACTTGAATTGTTTACAATAATCTCATTACCCATATTATCCAAAAGCCCAGATGGATCAAAATATTGATAATTTATTTCTTCATAACTATTCGTAATCCAATTATAATATTGCCAAGTTTGCAATCTTACTGTATTAGGCAAACCAAGTAAAAGCAATTCTATATTACTTCCTGTCCAAGTATTCTTGATATAATCACTATTCGTAACATTTTGATGTAAAACTTGATAATTTACACTATTAGAATATACATAACTATTGTTTTGATTATATAGGCCAGATTCGTCGGTCATATAACTATCTTTAGCAATTTTTAACATATTCCAATTATAATTTGTGTTACCATAATTATTTATATTGGTATAAAATTCTTTGCTAAGTGTATTAGCTATAGTATCAGCACTTAAATTGTTCAAATTATTTACATTAGGATTAATCGCCAATGCTTCACTACTACCTTCATAACCAAAGTATTGAGAACGAATAGAACCTGTTTCCCAACTATTATAGTGACTCATTTTACCATCTGCATACTCATAGTAGAAAAGTTCGTTTATTAAATTCACATCAATAATTCTTTCATAAACTGCTTTAATCTCTATTGTGTCTAATTCCATATCCCCGATTGCTAAAGTCATACCGTTTTTATTAATATCAAAACCATTACGCAACCTACTATCATCAGGGAATTTTCGGTTCAAATATTTATATAAATTATCACCATTTACATACCAACCTACAAATTGATAATAGCGAGAATCAGGCACTTTAGCTTGCAATGTAAATTGGCTACTATAACTTATTTGGGTAATGCCACTAAGTAGATTATTATTAATTGTATTGTTTTCTAAAACCACATCGCCATCTGTTTGTACATTAGCTTCATTATCTTTAGTATAAGTTGCGTTACCTGTATCAGAATAAACTGCTTCATAGGTAATATCATAAGTTTTATAGAATATTAGTCTTATTTCTAAATTACACTTCATTGTAATTTGATAAGTCTTATTTACAGTACCTTCTAGTAAAATTATTTCACTGCCGTTTGTATCTAAAGAAGCAAAATTATCCGGGTCATAGGTTAACCATTCATCAGAACCTTGTTTATAAACGATTATCCCTTGCAATTTACTAGCAACATTATCTATTTGTCTAACTTGCATACCATAATAAATGTAATGTTCTTTAGGCACAACTTGCATTTTCATTTTTTGCATAACTGTTGCTTGATAATTTATTGACAAAGCAGGTTCTGTTATTGATATTGCGTTTTCTTCTAAACCAAAATAAACACTTCCACCTATAGATGTGGATAATGCACTATTTGTTTGTTTCTCATAAGTTATATATAATTTGGTTATGTCCATCAAATAGTAAGTCGCTTCTTGGCTAATTTCATAGCCCTCTACAGTGGTTATTTGAGAATTTTGGATATATGTATCATCTACTAATGAATAAACACCAAAACTATTATCGGCTGTCACTTTCCCACTATTTTTGAAAGACAAAGCTAGCTTATATCCTACATAAATTTTATATTCATATTCTTCAACAACTTTATTAGTTGTCTTAATTTCATTTTCTACTATTACACCACCTACATTAGCTATTATTTCAGGGTAATAGATATAATTCATTTTGCCCACACCTACTTGTCCACTTGTAGTACCTTGAAATTTGTATGGATTAATAACCTCTATCTTTGTAGTAATTTCTTGTCTTAAAATTACTCTAAATTTACGATTGCCTATAGAATTAACCATATAATTTAATGTATATTGAGTTTTTCCATCTGTCAATAAAAGGCTTACCAAACTTATTCCTCTTTCTCCATTAATTACTGCTTGCCACTTATTTGTTACAAACTCTTCAATATCTGTGATTGCATAATTTTCTTTTGCTGTCGCTTCCATAGTAATATTGGTAAAGTATTCAAAATCATCTGCTTCAGTAATTGGCTCTGTTCGTACGCCATTTTTGAATGCACTTACATGAACATCACCCGCTGATGAAATGTGTGCAACATCTCCATTTGTTTTATCCCCCCAAATTTCTATAGAGTATGCATAAGGAGAGATATCAACCACATATTCCTTTATTTGGGTGGTATAACAAATATATATATCTAAATTTCCATTTAGCATATTTGCAAATTTTAGATTTATATTATTAATTGTCATTCTATTCGTTTGTGTGGTATTAAAAGTATATCCTATATTGGTAAGCACGCCATCTACCATTATTCCTAGATAAAGTGAGGTTATTGTATAACCTTCAAATAATTCTGGAATAATAAACAAATCACTATAATGACTTATTTTATCTGTAGCATATACATTTATTGTGTCTATATCAGTAAATGTCTTTTTGCTGTTAACAATTGTATTTGGATATTCTTCAGAATTAATTATTCCCTTTACTGTGTATTGTATTAGCTCTACACGCATAATAATATTAATATCATTACCAACACCTTTAATATACCCATTAGCTCCATTAACAAGGTCATCTTTTACATTCAATGTAAGGAAATAACTGTAATAGAATTTATTTTCGCCAGTTTGGTTCTTGACTACACTATAACTACATAATTCATCTAACGGGCTGCTTTCACAATAAACAACAAATCCTTCATTGCAAAAATCAGATACCGTCCATTCTCTACCATTTATTAATAGGTAAGAAAGCATATAACCTTCTGGTACACTAAATGAATAATTTATTTTTCCGTGATGTTCTGCAATATAAACTTTTCCGTAGTTATCTTTAGTAAAAGTTTGATTGCTTTGAGGTACATTATTAATTCTGACACTTTGCCCGGTTTGAGTCTTTACACTCATAACAACTTGAGTATCATTTATTACTGTAAGATTGCTTGAAGAACGATCTATTTGTGTAAGAACCGTATATGTCTTTACTTGAATATTAAGTTCTACAAATAGAATATTTTGTACATTAAAATCAGGTAATAACTGGTCATCTTGATGGAACTTAAATCCCATACTATCATTATCCATTTCTATTGCCAAATTATAACTAATTGCATTTCCTTGACTATCTAGCACTTGTACAAATTTTGATTGGTCATAATCATAGACCATTTCATAGAATGTTAGATAAGTTTCTGCAAATTCATATCCGTTTTTAGGAGAAATAACACCACTTAACTCATCATAATGCTTAACATCACTAAGTACATACGAATCATTTATCCAATTTCCTGGTGCATTATCCTGATAAGGATAAACATAATTAGGTTTGTTAATGCTAAAAGTTAAATCTTTTACTAATGACTTATTGTTAAATACAAATCTAACTTCATAATTCTTTCTTTCAAATACCGCAATAACTTGTAAATTATCTTTTACATTTCTAACTTCCAAAACATCTCGATATTCATTGGTCGCTGGATTACGCTTATTGACAAAAAATACTTCTGCATCATTTAATTTTTGCTCATCAGTAGGATTAAGGGAAACAGCAGTTAGGGCACCTAGTCCTCTTTGTAAAAGTATTGAGTTCATTATGTATCCTGAGCCTTTATTAACTTTTATGTATGCACTATCGCCCCAAGAAATAGAGCTAGTAGCTTCATTCGTTAATTTATTTGCACTTTCTCCCTCTATACTTTCACTATATACAATATTCGTATTTATATTATACTTTTTAATACGGAAATTGCTTAATACATTTATATCGCCTATTACTTCAATACCGCTAGAACCAAAGATTGCTTCACTATTTACATCACCAATTATGTCACTAGATTCATATTCATTGTAATAAACATCATATAAATAATAACCTGTATCTTCAAAATTCGGTGTCATTACAAATTTAATTATTGTACCATAACATAATTCAACATTTATACTTGATTTATTAGGCATTAATAAATATTCTTTTTGATTGTTTATATCTGTAAAATCAACAAGTTTTATTGATGCAAAATTAGCTACATTTTCATCATCTATTCTACCTGTTAGATTTTTATTAGCAACTATCATTTGGAAATCAACATTATAAATTAATATTTGGAAATTGATAACAGCCTCAATATTTTTAACAATATTGGTAGAATAAGTATTATTAGTTATCATACCATTTATTTCTTTGTTATTTATAATAAAGCTATTTCTCTCATATCCTAAAGATGGCACAGTTATTATTTTATACCGAATACCATGTTCTATCTTTATATTTACGCTATCATCTCCATTATAATAATGATACTTACCATCATTCCCTAATTTATAAACAAACCCTGTATCTTCAAATAAGCCATTATTTTTTTGATATATTTTCGTATCATTATTTGCAGGAATAAAATAATATATTTCATTCTCACTATCGCCGAACAAAATTATATTGTTATTATTATCATTTGGATGTTCATAAGATAATGACAAAGTACCGGTTTCTTCACCGCTAGTTTGTGCTATATTAATATTATATATATTTTTGTTAAAATTAAGTCTTATAAGTTCAATATTTTTTGTTACACCTGCACGGAAATTAAGCATTGTATTAAAATAGATAATTCCACCTTTAGATGCAATTTGCTGTCCTTCTCCTGCCCTAACTTTTGTATATCCATCATAATAAATTTCTATGTCTACCAAATAATATCCATTTAGAATTGCCGGCAAAATATTTATATAAAAATCGTGACCATTGGCTATTCCAAAATAACTTTTATTTTCAGAATTAAATGTCAAACTACTATCCGTAGATAAAGAACCGGGTCCTACATCATAAGTAGCAAAATTCGGAGATAAATTATTTATCTCGTAATTAAATGAATAACGATTAATTTCATACATCGTGTAAATTATCAAATCACCCTTTACATTTGATAATGTATATGATGCATCTTTATTTTGATTAGGTGTACTTGAGGTTAGAACTAAATCTTCTACTAATACATTATTTACTTTGATACCATTAATATGATATCCATTGTTTGACATTAATGCAATTATTAGATTTTCACCGTGTTTTATACTTGTTATTTCTGTACGAGTTATACCCGTACTTGGATTATATGCACTTAAAGTTGTATTGCCATTAATACTATTTTTATCTAAAACAACTTTATATTCATTTACTGCATATTCCAAATAAATACTATGTGATTTGCTGACTTGCAAATTATATACTCCACTAGTATAAGTTTTTGTAATAGAATTGCTTACAAGGCTACTCCAATTTGCATTCTCAAAGCTAATTACTTCATTGTCAATTTTGAAGGTTTTTATATAATAATTATCAATTTGTTTTATATCAATTACTACTGTATCACCGTATGCTTGGCGTTTTACAAAAGCTAAATCTTCAACATCTTCTGGTGCAACATCTTCTTCAACAACTACAGTTGTTAGGTCGAATTCTTTTTGTGCTACCTCTAAAATAATACTTACTACTTCATTATTTTTATAAGAATTAGCAGGTATAGTCACTTCAGCGAATTCTACCCAATTTTCGGTATTGTCATAATTTTCTGTTATTGTTATTCCATCTATACTTCCTGTAAATTTTGAACTAACAAGATAATATCCTAAATTAGCACTTATATGTATTAAATTAACTTCATCTATCCCACATTCTATATATTGGTAACTTAATTTTGCATTTGCATAATAAGCACTTGAAATAGTATATTTATTTTCTTCAGTCGTTGTAGATTCCGTCATATCACCACAAGTTATTTCTACCAATGTATTATTCGTAATATTTGCAATATCTAGTTCATATTGCGTCATATTGAAATGAATAAATTGTTCTACACCATTGATTCTTATTGTAGCTATTCTATAGATAGAATTATTCGCTAAAGATATTAAATAATTTCCGTTAGCTTTATAATCGAGTGTGTAATCACGAGAACAATTTAGTAAATTGCCGTCAACATATACCGCATTAGTTGTATTATTATTTTTTATAGTAACGGTATAAACAATCTTTTCATAATTAAATGTAATATTTTTATCTTCGGTAATTTTATTTGTATTTTCAAATTTTATACTGAAAGGTGCATTATCATTAGTTTTTATTATTTGCACATTACTTCCGCCATTAATTGAATAAGATACCACATTATAACCGGATATTGGAGCAACTTCTACTATCGAAGTACCATTGTACCCCACATTAGAATTGCTTACAGTTGTGATGCCTTTAGCGTTTTCTACAACAGCAATTGTATATACCATAGGCACAAAATTTACATCAATAATATAATTTTTGTCTATTTTAAGTAGCATATCTATTTGTGTTATTCTTTTGTCTTTAGCAATTAGAGAATTATAAATGTTCCTATTTTCATAATTTAGATTAGTTTTACCATAACTAATTACACTAGAATCACTTATAACGGTATAGGTAAAACCATCATCTTGATTTAACTTTTCATAAACTATTGCATTAGATAACAAATTTTGACATAACATATATGTATGTCCATTTTTACTAAATTCGCCATAATTATAAACATAATTACCATCAATTTCTATTAGAACAATATTACTATCAACTCCATTTATCCACCAATTATTATAAATAATACTATCTTTGCCTGAATTATATTGACCATAAGAAAAACCATTTAGCATTATTTCATTAATTGCGTATCCGCTTGTTTTAGAACTTATACGATAATTTACATAACTATTATTTACAAAATCATTTTGAGAATGTAATATTTGAGTAGTTTGCGTTTTATTATAAAAATCCGCAATTACTATTTCACCATTTTTTGCAGGAATATTTGCATCAAATATAGGAGTGCTAACAGTATGCTTATTAGCTTTGTAATAAACATTAATTGTTTTATCACTTACAATATTTTCTAGATTAATATTAAATGTACTAAAACCTTCACCTTGATAATTTCCATTTTCATATATTAGTGGAGAGCCGTCTATAACTATTTTTTGTATAACATATTCTGAATTAATTATTCCTAATTCCAAATTTATAGAATCATTGTAATTAACACTATTTATTATAATACTTGTTCCATCATTAGTATAATTCAAATCGGTACTTAATGAACCTACATTTTGATCTTCCAAATTAACTACTATTTCAAATTTTTTGGATTCAAATATTACATTGATTTCTGTATCACCTTTTTCGTTAATCTCAATTGTAAAATTATCTTCGTTTTGTGTAAACTCTACTGTTGTCGAATTATTTTCGAATGTACTAACAATTCTTCTTACTGCATATCCCTCAAAAGCTTTGAAATTTAATGTGTATTTATAAGTTTCTTTAATATCATAAACGCCAACTACAGATTGAATGTTTTCTAAATCATTATTTACAACTATATCTACAAGACCCGAACCTTCAATATTAACATTTATTCTATGTTCTATCGGTGTAAATACAGCCGTAAGTTGTATTAATCTATTTGCGAAATCTCCCACTGGATCGCCATTGTTATCTAAGTTGTTATGATTAACAACAACTTTAGTTTTATCATCAACCATTTCGTTTATAATAGAATTTTTCCAGCCTACAAAAACATTGCTTTCTAATTCTGGTTTTTCCGTTGGAATTCCACAAATATGCAATCCACCTTCATCAGATGTTGCACTAGCAAAAGTATTTTGATATTTTACATAAACCGTTTTGTCTATAGTAATGCAACCTTCTCGTTCAAAATAAAAACGAATTGCATAAGTAAGTTTTTCCCATTTAGCAACTAATTGTGTCGGTTGTGTAAAAGTATCATTTGCCGAAACTTTCGTGCCAATAGCATCGCCGACAACAAACCAACCTATAAATTTCATACCAATAACTGAGCAAGGACCTATATCCTCGTCAAAAATTGATGTATCTTCCACCATTTCGCTTAATGGATCACCATAATTTAATTCAAAATTGAAATTGCCTTCGTCGCTTTGGTTATTTACAAACTGTATAGTACTTTTTTCATAAGCAAAAACTGCTTTAATACTCAATTTGTTAATGTCTTCGTTAGGAGTAAAACTCAATATGTATTTTTCAGCACCAAGTGCTGTACTTTTAAACGGTATATCAACCGCTTGTCCGCCTACTGTAAAAGTTTTTGTAGATTCTTTTTCTAATATTCCATAACTTCCATCAGATTTTTTGATAAGCCAATGATGGAATTGTCTTGAGTTATAAGGTGTAGCGGTAATTGTTGCAGTTTGGTTATAAGAATAATAACCACAAGTTTTCAAATCTGTGCTACCCATTTGATTATTATAAATATCTGTAGGAATTTCCATAACTACATCTGTAGCCGTTTTAATATATTCTGGTCTAATTACCATATCTCTATCTACAGATGAAAAATTAGCAGGAATCCAATTGCTAAATGTATATCCATAAATTTGCATATTAGGTTCAGTACTTGGATTAGGGATTTTTGTAGGAGCTTCGCCATAAAGTACTTGTGTTTCGCTTGCAACTGTTCCGTTTGAATAATAAAAAATAACTGTATATGATGCTTTTTTGAAATTTGCTAAATAAGTCGCATTTTCAGTAACATCTATATCTTTTCTTTCAGCGTATGGAAAGCCATCATTCCACTCGGTAAACACATAACCTGTTTCAGGTATAGCAATTATTGTATCGCCGACACCACCGTTAGTAACAGTTTGTGTTACTTCGCCTTGAATATGTCCGCCCAAACTTGCTTCATATTTTAGTTTACAATCTACATCTTTTACTTCAATTACTATAGTCTGTTCAAATCCGCCAAAATTAAGGCAAACATTTTGAACACCGGCTACAGCAACATCCAGCCCTCCATGTACCATATCATCAAGCCTTACTATATCTGTAGTACCATCTGAATATGTAACTGTAAGATTTACTTGTGAGAGGTCAACATTTAATCCGATTTCGTTATTTGGAGAAGATATACTAACTACTGTTTTATTGTTATCAACTATTTGATCAGTAGCGGGTAAAAATACAAGCAATAACAAAACTAAAGCTACAGCAATTGCAACAATTACGCCAATAGTTACTTTGTAACCTGTGCTTGTTAATAATTTTCTACTACCCGGGTCGTATCTACCTCTCATCCATACCTCCAAAATCGATTTTAATTATATGTTAAAACTAATTTTACTTATATATATTATATTATAGTATAAATGTTGTGATTTGACAAGATATAATTTCTTTTTTTGCCAATAAATACTATCAATTTGTAAAATAGTAAATTATATAAAAATTGATGGAATAATAAAAAAAATTACTTGTCAATTATCTTTTTGTATGATATACTTTTTATTGCTTACAAGCCGAAGTGGTGGAATGGCAGACGCGATGGACTCAAAATCCATTGGTGGTAACATCGTGCGGGTTCAAGTCCCGCCTTCGGCACCAAAAAAGGACAACAAATATTGTTGTCCTTTTTTTAATAATTTGCCAATAAATTAATAAAATTTATACATATTTTACATCCACTTCAACATTTAACTTTATATCTTGTATCGGTAAATCTTTGCCAAATTTAGAAAAAAACATTTGCCGAAAACTATAGACATCAACATCTAAAAATTGGCTAAATTTATAAAAGTCTTCTAAATCCTTTTTTATACTTTCTTTTAGGTTCTTTTCTTCTGTATCTGTCATTAATGAACGGTCTACATCTACTGAAGTATCAGCGAAATTATTAATTTCCTTTATCATTAATTCAAATTCCAATTTCGCTGTAATAGTATTGCTATTTTTATCAAATTTTTTAGTTAGTTTTTTATTAACTATATGCAAATTAATAGCTTCATTATTTTCGCCAATTACACATAAGCCTCCATACTTTATTTCACCGTTAAGGTATCTTATTTGTATGCTTTGCATACCTGAAGTCGTAAAAATGTACTCGGTTCCTTTTGTTACCATTGATTGCGTAATATCATAAAGATATTCTGCTTTTTCCTCATCTGGGGCAGTTTTTTCATCAGCACCTTGAGGCGTATTTGTTTCTATCGGTACTATTTGTGGTAAAACAATTGTTTGCCCTAATTCGTGATATTTTAATAATACGTTTTTTAACGTTATTGTATTTATATCATCAAAACGATTCCTCCCTACTATTTGCATTAGTTGATGACCCGGACTATGACCTATTGCCGAGGTATATTTTATAACGTCCCTTGCCATTCCCTTACAACAAAACACATAAGCGTTATCACTTAAATAACTATGTCCAACTACATAAGATATGCTAGAATATATTTTACCTTGCTTTATTATTTCTTCTCCTAGCACAATTACATCATTATGCGTAAGAACAATAGTTTGACCCGTTAGTTTGCTTATTTTATTAAATGCACATTTTATTGTTTTTCCTTCTGCCTCAACAACCATACTTGCATAACTTGTATTTTGCATAGATGTATTAGGAATTAGTATTTCTGCACTAACCAAAAAATTTTCGGTTTCGCCCATATCAACAGAAAAGCTTAATACCATTGAGGCGTCATTAATAGGAACAGCTTTTATCATACTTGAACATAAAATGAACAAAACAAGGCTTATTACTAACAAACACCATTTTGTTTTTCTTCTAGATATCATTTTGCACCGCCTTTTTATTTGTATCTAATTGCTTTATTTTGGGTGCACTGGATGTTTTTAATAGGCACCACCACACCAATGGAATTACTACTTGTATAGTTAGTATTATATATACCCAAAATTGTGTAATGTAAGTAAAAAGTAAATCAAAACAATTATTAATACACCAAACAATAATAACAATAATTAGTCCAAATATTGGGATACTAACTTTCCTTTTAACATTAAATAATTCTGATATAGAACCTATTTCAAACATATAAAATCCTAACAAAATTAATGCACAAATTGTCCAAAAAATAGCGGGTAAAGTATTCAAGCTACCTATTTCACTAACTACAGTATTATATGATGTTAATTTTCCATAAGCATTATTTACTAGCCCACAAGTATTGCCAAATACTGCTATAAAAGCCAAATATAAGATTATTACACACACAAAATAAATACCATTTGATAATAATAATTTTTTCTTTTTAGGCGGTTGTATTAATTTTACAAATAGAAAAAAAGATAAATCAAATAAATAAAATACAAATTTACTCATACCTGTCATTGCATCGGAAAATCCTTTATCTCTAAAAGGGACTATATAATACCAACTATATTCAAATCTGCCAAAGATAACCCCAACCAAAATAATTAATGGTATCATCCAAATCACAACGGTAAATAGATAAGATATGCTTTTAGCGCCCTTATACCCCATATAACAAATAGTGCCTATTGCTAGTATTATTAAAGCTAAAGGGTTTGTATTATAGAAAAAACTTATTGCTAAATGTCCCAATTCAAATAAATAAAATGTAATTTTTACAACACAAACAATTAATAATGGTGCCGATACCAATCTGGCTATATTATCTCCAAATTTTTCTTTAATTTTGCCAATTCCGCCTAGATTAATTATTTTGAATATTAAAACAGTCATTATTCCTTCTATAATTGCATAAGCTCCTATAACTATATAACAAGCCACACCAGCTACTTCAAAAAGTGCAGCTGGCAAAGTAGTTATTTTATATGCTAAAGGAAGCAATGCTACAATTAGATATGCTTGCGAATATTTTATTTCATTCAATTTTATTTTATTCAACTTTACATCTCCTAATCTATAATTTTCTTCTGTTTTGTTTTGTTTTTCAAATTCAAATAACGAGGTCTAACAATTTCATCTTTAATTGTCGGTTTGAAAACAAATGATAGCATTTCTTTCTTAAATAAAGGCGATAAAGGCACTAAATATGGCACTCCGTATTCCTCAAAATCAAATAGATAAATAGCAACAATAATTGTCACCAAAATAACTCCATAAAGCCCCATTACGCCTGCTATTAATACAAAAATTATTCTGAGTAAGCTAAAGCTTCCTACATCATCTGGAATTGAATATATTCCTATACCGCTTAATGCAACAATTAAAACTGTAATACTGCTTAACAATCCAGCACTAACGGCTGTTTCTCCAAGCACTAAAGCACCGACTACACTTAAAGCCATTCCTACATATCTTGGCATTCTAATACTTGTTTCACCCAAAATTTCGAATAAAACAACAGCAATTAACATTTCAATTATTGGCGAAAAAGGTACTCCTTCTATCGCATTTAACATCGTAAGTAATAATTTTGGTGGGATAATTTCATAATGGTAAGCTTGGACTGCCACAAATGCTGCTGGTAAATATACCGCAAAAATAACTGCACATAATCGAATTAACCTAACAAAGTTTACACGTGCATTCCGTTTATAATTGTCTTGTACTGCCTCAAAATCATCTAATAAAACATAAGGTATTGTAAGTACTATCGGCGAACCTTCCACAATTATTGCTATTTTGCCATCAAGCATTTTATCAGCAATTACATCTGGTTTTTCATTATTTCCTATTTGCTTAAATATAGAATATGGTTTTTCCTCTAAATATTTCCCTATTTGAGAGGAATCCACAACTCCGTCTACATCGATAGTATTTATCCTTTTTATTACTTTTTCAACAATTTCTATATTTGCAACACCTTTCAAATAGCATACATAAATATTTGTTTGTGTTTTTCTTCCTACGATGCAAGGTTCATACATAAAATCATTAGTTTTAAGTTTTCTTCTAATTAGTAACACATTGCTTTTTATATCTTCTACAAAACCCTCACGAGGACCTTTTATCGCAGTACTTGTAGGCGGTTCGGAAGTTGTACGGCTATTCGGTCTGCGGACACCAATCATAATAAAGGTACTTGCCTTATCAATTAGTAACACTGCATCTCCACCAGCAATAAAATACAATATTTTTTCAAAATCACTAATAGACATAATTTTAGATGAACAAGTTAGCACTCCATTGATACCTTTAAGGTCAAAGTCGAATGCTTTGTTTGCTTCTACAAGCGGTTTTACTACCGACATGTATAATTCATTAGCATCTATCATTCCGTCAATATAAAATATATTTCCATTGCAAAATTCTGTACGAATTTCTCTAATAACTAGGTCATTAACAGAATGAAAAGAATCTAATATCTTTTTTGTTTGTTCTTCTAAATTTAATTCCATAAATTAAATATTCCCCAAACTAATATACAATTAAACACAAATTTTTAATTATCAACATAAAAATGTATTGTAGTAAAATTAAATATTACAAATCTTTTAAGGAGGTACATACTATGAACTGTTTTAATGGCTGTTGTGGCAATAATTGTGGTGGTGGTGGTGGATGTAATTGTATCCTTTGGATACTATTACTTTGCTGTTGTTGTGGCGGTGGTTGCGGCGGTGGCTGCGGCGGTGGTTGCGGTAACAATTGTTGTGATAATAATTGTGGCTGCGGCGGTGGCTGCGGCTGCGATATATGCAGCATTTTACCTATTATACTTATCCTATGCTGCTGCTGTGGCAAAGGAAATAATTGTTGCTGCTAATACATAGCAAAAAGAAAGACCACACAATATTGTGTGGTCTTTTTTATTTGATTAATATTTTTTTTATTCTACCATAATATCCAAGAAAGTTCGGTATACATCAGGTGCTTTTTGTGTCCAAGAATTACAAATTGCAAGTGCCTTACTCCGTGTCGCAACATTAAAATTAAGCTCAAAAATTGGAGAATCTATTTTCATAATTTGGCAATTAACTAAATAAGTACCATCTTTGTTGCGTTTACAATTGCTAACAAATTCTTGTTGTCTTTTATATTCTAATTTAGTATTCCGAATATATTCTGTAACTTCCATTCTTACCGAATAAGGAATATCCTTAAAAAATCTGCTTAAACATAATTTTCCGTCTTCATTAATCGTTATTATATTGGTTTGGGCGTTATTTGGGTCTACTTTAGATAAAATAAAATTAGAATTAGTTAGTTCTTCGATAATTTGTTTACAAAAAAAGTAAGGTATCCAATTATTGTCTACCGAACACATTTGCAACAAACTTTCTTCGCTTATTTGCATATCCAACTTCTCTAAAATAAAAAGAATCAATAGTTTATTATTGATAACTTCTTCGTGAATCATTTATCTTAACTCCCTTCTGTTATACGAGTGTAATACTAATTCTACCATAGCCTAATAGTCTTGTAAATATTATTTGCTTTATTGGGAGAACTTTTTTTTATATGGTCACTACATATTGTGTTTATCAAGTTAGATAAACACAATACATTTTTTGACACAAATTTATAATTTTTTATTAGATTTTTATATAGATTTTTGAGCGGAAACGCTACTAACATTTTTTGCCTGGATAATTGCATGTTTATCCATAGCATTGTAAGAAATCTTTAAGAAAATAGGTGCAATTAATGAACTTATTATAACTAACAATACACCCATAGCCATATAAACAGCTATTTCATTAGGTGGAATAAAGCCCGAATCTACACCTTTTTGAATTACTATCAAACAAACTTCGCCTCTGGCCACCATTCCAATACCTATTATATTACTATTTTTTACATCATTTTTAAGCATACGACTAGTTATGAAACAACCTGCATATTTAGCAACGACAGCTACTGCCACAAATGCCAAACTAAACCACAATATATCTAATGTGAATCCTCTAAATAATGCATTAATTCCAATACTAGCAAAAAATACTGGTGCAAAAAACATATAAGCACTTGTTTCTATTTTTTGGTCCACATACTCAGTTTCGTGTAAACCACTTAGGATAATACCTGCAAGATAAGCACCTGTTATATCGGCTACGCCAAAACCTTTTTCAGCTACAAAAGCATATATAAAACATACTGCTAAGCTAAAAATTGGTACACGACGTTTGTGTGGAAATTTTCTTACAAGACGTGTAAATATCATTCTTATACCAAGACCAAATCCGATTGCTACTATAAAAAATAGTGCAATTTTTAATATTGATTCTACCGGTTGTATATGTGGGTCTTTAAAACCTAATACAATGCTTAATAATACGATACCAATAATATCATCTATTATTGCCGCATTTAGTATTATTGTACCGGCTTTGCTTTTTAATTTGCCTAATTCACGTAAAGTTTCTACAGTTATACTAACACTAGTTGCTGTCATTATTATACCTATAAAAGAGTATTTTAATATTTTATCACTATCTAAATCGGCAAATCCACCATTAAATATAGCACCTAAACAAAAGCCTGCTACAAGAGGAAGAACTACTCCGCCAAAAGCGACTACGGCTGCCACTCCACCAGATTCTTTAAGGTCCTTAAAACTTGTACCCAAACCTGCACTGAACATTATTAATAATACACCTATTTCAGATATAATTTTTAATGTAGCCGATGGCGATACCCATCCTAATAAACTAGGCCCCAAAATTAACCCGGCAATAAGAAAACCCACCACTTGTGGCAAGCCTAATTTTCTAAATACTAGTCCTAATAGTTTTGTAAAAAATAATATTAATCCTAATTCTAATAATATTGTATATTCCATTTTTATTCTTTATTGGTCGAACCAAATCCTCCATTCCGTATATTTAAAACTTCATCATCTTCAGTAATTCCATATTCCACAAATATTCCTTGTGCAAAAGCTTCACCTTTCTTGATTGTTAGCTTTTTACCCTCTTTGTTTGCATTTATTATCTTAATAAATATATGCCCTTCATTATCACTATGATAATAGTCACTGTCTATTATCCCCACTGTATTGTTTAATTGCAAACGATATTTGAACCCAAATCCACTTCTTGGATATATTTTTAACACCCAACCATCTTCTATCCTAACTCTTATTCCTGTAGGAATAACAATTGTTTCACCGCATAATAATGTATATTCTTTAGGCGCGAAAAAGTCATAACCAGCACTGCCTTGTGTCGCTCGGCTAGGTAAATTTATATTATTATAAATATCATTTGTTACATCGTTATCCAATTGAGGATAACAATTTACAAAATTTGTAAAACTTATTTTTTCAAACTTTGCAATTCTTTTCATTTTTTATTACTCCTTTCCGCTATTTCCAAGGCTTTAAGTAACATTTCTGGATTATTTCGCAAACCCATTAAATGCTCACCCACAATTTTTATTGGTAAATTATTAATTTCTTTTATATATTCATTTTGAATTTTACTATCAATTAATTTGCTTTCATCGTTAATAATAACAATAGTTGCTTCTGCCTTTTTTGCCCATATATCCGGGTTAAGTTGTTCGACATAAACTTTAATAAAATGTCTTAAGAACCATTTTGTAGGTCCAATAAATATTTTATATTTTTCCATTTTAGTATCAATTAATTTCTCCATACTAAAATAAGCATTATAACTAATTACAAATTTTATTTCGGGTATATCACCTGCACACATTAATGCGGTACTTGCTCCCATTCCTTCTCCAAATAATCCAACTTCGGCTTCATTATCATAATTTAATAAATAATTAAACCACTTTTGCAAATCATAATTTTCATAAAATCCAAAAGTTACAGATTTGCCTGTCTTTTTACTTGTCCCACGATTGTTTATAGCTAAACAATTATATCCTTTTTCCAAAAACAATTTACAGGCATAATTTGTACTTTCATTATTACCCAAATACGACGGTACCAAAATAATATATTTATGGTCGTTATTAGTTTGGTAAAATTTTGCACGAAATATTTCGTTATTATCACCCAAAACAGTCCACGTCTTACCATTTTGCAAAGGTTTTTCTTGATTAATATATTTATATTTGCCCATTAATCTATTATCAATTTTATGAGTGCGTGTCAAAATGTAAGCTATTGACATGCTTACTCCGAAATATATTGATAGCAATATTACTATCAATATAGAAATAATTAAAACCAAAATATATATTTTATCCATAATTTATAAATGTATTATAACAAATTTTTTCCTTTAAGACAAATATATACAATAAAAAACAGTATTTTTATTTGATTAATGTTCATAATTAATATATGAAGAAATTAAAAAGTAAAAAATATGATAATATGCAAAATTTAGACGTTGTTCTTAATAGTCAAGCCAAACGCATTGAGGAGTTAAAAAAAGAGAATGCTATACTAAAAAATGCGCTTGATAACTATCAAAAAAAAGAACAAGAAATCGCTAGTACTCTAAATATTGCCAAAAAGCAAGCAGATAACTTAGTTGGCGATGCTAAAGTTAAGTATGCGTTAGAATGTGAGAGATTAAAAGTATTTAGTAAAAAATGGACTTCACTTATTAATAAAAGTCCAGAAAAATTATTAGAATCAATTAAAAAAACTGACGAAACTTTGAAAACTTGTCAAATCGAAATAGAGGATATGCTTATTAATAATTTCGGCAAAGATATGGAAAGCTATTTATATGAAAGAAATCGTCTTGACCGCTCTCCACAGCTTGATTATACCGAAATAGTCACCGAAGAAGAGCAAAAAGATAACTCTATTGATAAGCTACCCTTTGATGAATTACAAGAGTTATTAAATCAATTGTAATTATTTACCATTAATAAAATATTTCATAAAAAAAATAAACTCTTTTGAAATTATCTAAAGGGTTTATTTTTTTATATGTTTTTTTTGCTTTTATTAATTTATTGTGGCATTTATAGATTCAGTAGTCATCGCCACATCAGTAAAGAAAATATTCAATTCAATTGTTATATATTTATTTATCAATATTTCGTTACTTATATATTTTATACCAGTGCTGCCTTCTTTTAGTGTAGATTGGAATACGAATTCTCCATAATGCGTTTGTACGCCTTCCATCATCCCTAATATAGACATATCACAAGTTATACTTACCATTTCTCCTGTCGCTACTTCTCCATAAGAATTTGCAGGCATTTCCATATAAAAACAATTATTTACTAAAATATCATTATCAACACTTATTTCAGTCATATTAGAGAAATTATAATCTATGGTTTTCGTTGTGCTACCAATAGTCAAAGTAGATTTTGCATCTTGTATTCCTGCTTGTATATTTAGGTAATAATTTGTTACTACACCTTGATTATCAATAGCTAAAGTGATTAAATTATCTCCTGCAATTTTTGGTATTATTGCATTTATATCGCCACTACTCATATTGTAACAACTACTACCACTTACTATTGCCATAGTGCAATTATTTTGTAAACTTATTTGTAATGGTTCATAGATATTAGCAACCGTTATAATTGTAGGCGTTCCACTAACTATACTTATATTTTCATAGACAGTACTATTATCATTCGATACTAGTGCTAGGTCGTAAGTACTGATAACGCTTCTTTCTACATTTACATTAACAACTTGATTTAATCCATTATTATCTGCTACAAATACATATTTGCCATAACTTATTGCACTGCCACTAGGCAATGTTACTATATTACCTAATTCATCATAAATAACCAATGTACCATTATTCGTATATGTCAAATTATCTAGAACATCTGTAATATAAGTAATTTTACTACTAAGTTTTGATAATTCAAAATTTGTAGTACCGAAAGTCATATTGGCAATAGGCAATGCTATATATCTAACATTAATATCATAAATAATATTCAAATTTTGTGATAAAACAAATTCTCCTTTATAATAACCCACTATCGCTTCCGTTCCATTTTCAGGCAATAAATAATTTTCATCTATATCTACATTATTTACCTTAACACTTATCACATCATTAAGTAGCATTATTTCTTGATATATGTTTCTGATATAAGAAATATATTTAGGGTCTACGCTTACTAAATCTTTATCCCCACAATTTATGGATATATCATTATAAATATCCAAATTAACAAAATTAGTTGTTAAAATAATACTATCGGCAAACAACCCACCATAATACAAATTAAGGCTTAAATCGTCTACAGCATTAGCTTTTATCGAAGCATTGTCATTGAATTTTATAACAAATTCATTATTTTCTACATCTTTAACAATTAAATTATTAATTGTATCTAAATCTATCGAATTGCTAAATTCAAATTTTTTGGTAATTCCATTATAAGGTGCGTTATCAACTCCACTAGATACAACTAAACTAGGAATATCTACAATCATATATATGGATATTTGCTTAGTCGCTATATAAACTTCATAATCAATCCAATTGTCAGGAGTAAATCTCCATTGATAATCAAATATACCATAATTTACATTTTGTTCGACAACAAAACTTACTTGTCCTTGCGTTGTGCTACTTTGAATCGTTATTTCCAATTCGCTAATAAGTGGCAAATCGTTTATAGCATAGCTTAATATATCTGGACTATTTATTGTAGCCGTTGTAACAATTTTGGCTACTGCATTTATGTTATATTGCAATAATACACCTTCATAACTAAAAGTAACATAGCCATCGCCAGGATGCAACATAGTATCACCTGTTTGATACAAAATAGTTACATCATAATTATTTAGAGTTACGACATCACCATTGTTGTAATTGGCATAAAATAACATTCCACTAGTTGTAAATAGTTCTCTTGCTTTATAATCAGTTTTTATTGATTCTCCGCTATATGTCAAACTTTCCATTATTCTAGCTACTATAGTAAGTCGTATTTGCCCACTGCAAGTATTGTAATGTGTATCATCAGTTGGCGTAAATGTCCAATTATAAGAAGTATTACCGACTAACAAGGTTTGACCAATATCCAAAGAAACAACACCAGTTACATTACTATCTTCAATATCTAAAATGATTTCATTTATTTTCTTATTTTCATAAATTGCCTCTCCACTATAACTTACAGTTGCCGTGGTATCCGCTTTTTCTACTAAAACAGGGATTACCATTGATATGGTATTATAATTATTTAAGTCATTAGGAACAAAATTAGCATTAAAGTTTTGTGTTCCTACACTATCACAGCTAAGCAATGAATTTTCCCATTCATAATTTCCACTTTCAATATATGGTAAAACAATATTTGCTAATGTATCTAAATATTTAGCACTAATATTATTAGGTATATCTACCACTGGGTCTATTTTGCTAACTTGCAAAGTGATGCTTTCTATTTTGCTATTATAATTTATTGTATCTGTAGGGGTTACTATAATGTTAAATGAATTCATTCCAACAACGCCTACTTCTAAACTGTCATCTTGCCAACTTAGCATTGGATAAACATCTAGACTAATATCGCTAAGGTGTTGTTTATAGTTTGCACTAAGAGTACTTGGCAAAATATAATCCACATTTTCGATTATTTCAAGTTTGTTTATCGTAACAGATAAATCAACACTTTGTCCTTGATAACTTATTATTATTTTGGTATCAGTACCTAAAAAGTAATTATTTTCGCTTTGGTAATTATAATCAAATGTGTCAAAAAGACCGTTCGAACCATCATTATAATAAGCCTTAATAATCAAGCCTGCTATTTCAAATTCTTCTTTAGCATTATAAAT
>JBAXZI010000011.1:0-40734 GCA_041670385.1 Clostridia bacterium
TAAAAATTTGAAAACGGTAAATTATACAGGCGGTGAAAGTCAATTGGAAGTTATTGGCGTTAATGCTTTTGGAATAACTTTTGATGAATATAATAATGAAAAAGATAGTTGTGAAAGTTTAAGTAAAATGACTTTACCCGATTCCATTTATGAAATAGGCGGTTATGCATTTTATAAATGTATTAATTTGAGTTTAAACGATATACCTAGCGGACTTACAGTTATTAAAAATTATGCTTTTGCTTATACAAAGATAAATAATATTGATTTTACAAATGTATCCGAAATTGGTGAGTATGCATTTAGTCATTGCAGTTATTTATCGATTGTTAGTAATACTACAAAGGTAACAAAATGTAAAAAACTTGCTTTTGAAGGTACTAAATTATGGCAAAACCAAAGAACGGAATGTTTGCAAAATTGTGACCAAGATGTAAAAAAAGCGGTTTTCTATGCAGGAACAATAGTTATTGGAACTCACGAAAACTACGGAAATATGTTTGGTGATGGAACTCTACAACTAAGTGAAAGTGCAACTATAATCGCCGATGAGGCATTTAAGGGGACAAAACTAACCGAATTATATATTTATTTGACATCTAATATTTCTAGAGAAGTAATAGAAGGGAATAAGTATGAATTTATTGGTGATGATGTTTTTTATGATACTTTAGGTGCTCATATAATTGTACCTCAGGATTTAGAAACAACTTATAAAGCAAAATATCCTGTTTTATCTCCGCATATAGGTTATGTAATTACTGAAACTATTAGTGTAGGGGTAAATAAAGGTACGCATACAGTTTGGATATCGCATAATGCTAGTAATAAAGTAGCTCATTATATAAATTATGAGGGTACGGGTATCTCAATAGATTTAGGGTCACTAGCTAGTAATCTAACTTTTAGTTACTGGGAAAGAATATCTTTAGGTGCTTTTAGTAGTAACGATACGGTTACGAATATAAACCTAGGGAAAGTAAATTATATTGCTAGTTTTGCTATTAATGCAAGTATGACTAAACTGGTAACAATTTACTTAACAAATTGTACTTCTCCACCTATAATGGAAAGTGATTTTAGTATACAATTTGAGGATAGTAGTTCAAAAATTTATGTAAAACAAGAAGATTTATCAGCTTATCGTCGTAAGTGGAGTGACCACGCTACAATGCTAACTTATTTGAATGGGGTAGACTAATAAAAATAATAAAAAAATAAAAATAATATTACAAAATTATAAAATTATAAAATTATAAAATTATAAAAAAAAGAGTTGATTTACAAAAATAAATCAACTCTTTATTATTTACTTTTTTGTACTAATTTTAGTACATATCAGGCATACCTTGAGGCATAGCAGGTGCTGATATAGGAGCAGGAATTTCGGCTACTAAACATTCTGTTGTAAGTAAAGTAGCGGCTACACTTGATGCATTTTGTAATGCACTTCTAGTAACTTTTGTAGGATCTAATATTCCAGCTTTCATCATATCAACATATTTATCTTTGCTAGCATCATAACCATAATTAACTTTGTTTGCAGTTAGTATATTATTAACAACCACACCACCATCAACACCAGCATTAAATGCAATTTGTCTAATAGGTGCTTCTAGTGCTTTAAGAATTATTTTACCACCTGTTTTTTCATCATCGGAAAGAGTTTCTATAAATAATGAAATTTCTTTATGAAGACTTAATAGTGCTATTCCGCCACCGGCAACAACACCTTCTTCTACAGCGGCTCTAGTTGCACTAAGTGCATCTTCAATACGCAATTTGGTATCTTTCATTTCAACTTCAGTAGCTGCTCCAACATTAATTACAGCAACACCACCAGCTAATTTTGCTAGTCTTTCTTTCATCTTGTCTTTGTCATAATCACTAGTTGCGATACTAAGTTGTTGTTTGATAGAATTGATTCTAGCTTTTATTGCTGCAGAGTCACCATAACCGTCAACGATAGTTGTGTTATCTTTGTCTACCTTAACTAATTTTGCTCTACCTAATTGGCTTAATTGAGCATCTTTAAGTTCTAGTCCCATTTCTTCACTAATTACTGTACCGCCTGTAAGAATAGCGATATCTTGCAACATTGCTTTTCTTCTATCTCCAAAACCAGGTGCCTTAACTGCTACGCAATTGAATACACCTTTTAATTTATTAACTACGATAGTAGCTAATGCTTCAGCTTCAAAATCTTCAGCAATAATTAGTAATTTATTTCCAGTTTTCAAAACTTGTTCTAATACTGGAACAATTTCTTGAATATTAGCAATTTTTTTATCTGTAATTAAAATAACTGGATTGTCAAGTTCAGCAATCATCTTATCTGGGTTTGTAACTAGATAAGGGCTTGCATATCCACGGTCGAATTGCATTCCTTCAACAACAGTAAGTTCTGTCTTCATAGATTTGCTTTCATCGACAGTTATTACACCGTCTTTGCCAACTTTATCCATAGCTTCGCTAATAAGTTTACCAATTTCTTCATCACCGGCAGAAATACTTGCAACACTAGCAATTTCGTTCTTTTCACTAACTACTTTGCTTATTTTTTTAAGTGCTTCTACGCAAACTTCAGTTGTTTTTGCAATACCTTTTCTAATAGCCATAGGATTAGCTCCAGCAGCTACATTCTTAAGTCCTTCTTTTATAATAGCTTGAGCAAGAACACAAGCAGTAGTAGTTCCATCACCAGCGACATCATTGGTTTTTGTGCTAACTTCTTTAATTAATTGTGTGCCCATATTTTCAAATGGGTCTTCAACTTCTATTTCTTTAGCAATAGTGACACCATCGTTTGTAATTAGTGGTGCACCAAATTTTTTCTCTAATACTACATTTCTACCCTTAGGTCCAAGTGTAAGTTTTACAGTGTTTGCAAGAACATCAACACCAATTTCTAAGGCTTTTCTCGCATCTTCTGCATATTTAAATTGTTTAGCCATAAATAAATTCCTCCTTATTTAACGATTGCCAAAATATCACTTTGGCGTATTATTGTAACTTCATCACCATCTAGTTTAAAATCATTGCCAGCGTAAAGTGAGTATAAAATTTTATCTCCCACCTTAACTTGCATAACTACTTCTTTCCCATCAATTATTCCACCTTTTCCTACGGCTATAATGGTAGCCATTGTTGGTTTCTCTTTAGCGGAACCTGTAAGGATTATGCCACTTGCAGTAGAAGCAGTAACTTCGTCTTTTTTTATAACAACTTTATCAAATAATGGTTGTATTTGCATTTTTAGAACCTCCTAAAAAGTTAATTTTTTTTGTTTTTCTGTGTTAGCACTCAAGCATTGAGAGTGCTAATTTAATTGTCATTATAGCATTATAATTTTGTATTATCAAGCATTTTTTTATATATTCTTAAAATAATGAAATATTTTTTTGTTGCAAAAAAATTTTGATATTTATTTTGATGTCGCTATTAGTATACGATTGATAAATTGAAATCACCTATTTTTTTGATAAAATTTTAATAAAAAATATTTTCAAGCAATAAAAAAGACGAATAAGTGATAAAATTTAGATGAAAATCGATAAAAATAACTTTCTTAATTTCCGGTTTTTATAATATTATTTTTTAATGATTAAATATCCATTGCTTATTGACAAATATGCACATATATTGTATTATATATATAGTATTATATAGTATATTAAGTTTAAGGAGCAAGCATTGTTGATGGATACCAATTTGAAAAATTTGCAAAGCAATAAAAAAGCAAAAACTTTTTTGATAATAACCATTATTTGTTTAGTTTTCGGATTATTTGTTTTAAGTATAATTCCGAACGCTTCAACTTGTGCAAATGCTGCTACTATTCCTTCTGGTTCGACCAATTTACTATCTAATAATGGTCTTTTACTTGATACTGAAAATACAGAAATTATGAATATCTATAGCAATTATGCTGAGGCTTATGCTTATTTAACAGCAGCTACAAATATTTATAGTACAGCGAGTAAGGGTGATTATAATTTATTAAATTGGGGTTCTCCACAATTTAGTGATAACTTTGATATGGGTGGTGGTAATATTGCTAAAGTTACTGTAAATTCACTAGATTATTATGGATTTACTTTAAAAACAACCACTGTTCCTGTAAATGCTGAAATAACAGTTAATATTCCTATCGACTCAAATAGTGCTTTAGCTAGAGCAATTAGAGATGATATGTTGGAGGTCCAAATATCCGCATCGTGCAAGCAAATTAGTCTTAATCAAGCTAGTGGTGAAGATACTGCAAGTGCTACTTTGTACTATTGTGCAGGAACATCTGCAGCGGAAATGAACTTGACTGATAGTCATCAAATCCGTTTTCCAGTAAAGCCTGATAGCACTTTAAATTATGAAGTTACTGATGTTGGTTCTGTACCAAATAGTTGTGAAAATGGTTCTTATTTAAGTTTGCGTATGTCAAACTTCTCACAAACAGGTGATAATTTCTTTATGGCAATAACCCAATTTTTCTTCAAAATAAAGATTTCTTTGCGTACAGGTGTTGTATTCGAAACTTATGATAATTATGATAATATTCAAATTCAAAATACAGATAATAGTAGAAGTGAATTTGCAACTCAAAATATGGTAAAGGAAGGAGATGTTGTTGTCGTAAAGAACGAATTAAGAAACGATGCCAATATCTATGATGTAAATAGTGGAATTAGCTTGGATACAAGAGCATCAGGTTCTTATTATCGTGAATTATTTTTAGAGTCTAGGTATGGAACAAGTAAAACTGAAATTAATCAAGGGTCATCTCTATATACTTCCCAGGATATGGTAACTTGGACTTATAATGAAAATGCTTTTACTAGAATTTATCCTGACGATGTTGATGGAATTGATTTATCGAATGAATATACGGGACTTTATGCTGTTTTTAGAGTTAATGGTGGCATATTTACGCAATTAACTATTGCTTGTTCGCTAAAATCCAATTTAGGAATAACCTTACAAAGTGGTAGTTCTTATAATTTTATTGTGGATAATCAAAAAGCGAACACGCCGATTTTAGATACTTACACCGTTTTTTATCAAAAATATATTGATGAAAAAAGTTATTATACTAACACAAATAGTTATAATACAGAAATCGATGAAGGTGGAAATATTAAAGTAGCTAGTGTATCTATCGGAACAGATAGAGATAATACTGATATAAATTTATCTTCATTTACGACTAATCCTAGGGGGATAAGTCCAGAATTAATATATTATAAAGTTACTAAATTAGAATTTGAAACAAATAATATAGAATATACACCATTTTCAAAAGAAGATGCAACTGGCATTTTTTGTAAAATTACGCCACAGCTTAATAACGAAGCCCCAATTATTAATTACTTTGGTATTGATTTAAATCTAAAAACGGGTACTAATGAATATTTAGAAGAGGGGATATATGAAGTAGAGTTTGTAACCTATGATTATGTAGGAAATATAACATATAGTAATATACCTTATGTTATTAGAGTAGATGTGTCTGATTATGCTTTTTCTACAGTAACAAAAGTCGGAAATACTATAGTTACCGATATGGTATCAAGTGGCGTTTTCGCGTTGACAAGTTATGCTCTTTCTGATGATAACCAATTAGTAACACGTGCAAATAATACTTATAAGAGAGGGGATAGAGTAGTACTAAAGTTGGATTTTAGTAGTACTGGATTTACAAAATATATTCTTACAGGCTTCGGAACACCCGCAGGTGATGAAATAAACACTGCAACTTTTCCTTATACGGTTGCTGGTGTCGTTTTTATTACGAACTATCAACAGTCGCAAAGTATGCCTACATTTATAGTTAGTAGTGGTTATGCAGGTGATGAAAATGAAGGCAATCGTAAATTAATTTTGACTTTTAAGTCGAAAATTACCATTGCGGTAACGAATACTATACATACTTATGTTCCAAATACACATTGTGCCGTAACAGCAACTGCAATAGATAGCACTACGGGCAGATCACTAAATGTTACAATAATAAAAACTTATTGTGAAACAATAGATGGTAATTTTAGGCCAGTAGATAGTACTTTCCCAATTAATGCAGGTACTTATTATTATAGATGTGAAATAAATAGTTCACAATATTATGGCTTTAATACGGGAACATTAAATATAAAAAAATCAGTGCCAATAATTAATAATGTTAATATTATTCCTATAAAATACGGCGAAAGTTTGGCAACTAGAGATACTATTTTTAATGTGAGTTTGAATAAATATATACCTACAGACAATATTACTTGTTTGTATTCTTATTATGATGAAAATTTACATTCATATTCTAATACACCTTCTTATATGCGTTCAAGTGATGGCGTATTTGGCTATTTCTCTATAGCTGATCCATCTCCATTTGAAGTTGGCGATTTATACAAAAAACCGACAGCCGGTACTAAGAATCTGAAAATTAAATTCACACCAATAGATATGATTGATATAAATACTCCGTCATATGATAGCAACGGAAACTTTATTGTAAATACAAATTATAATAGTGTTACTATTAGTAATGTAAGTCTAACTGTTAGACATTCAACTGATGTTAATTTGACTGTAAATAATCTAAATGAAGAAGGTGTGGTAGTAAGCGAATATAATAATTTAATGCAAAATATTGATTTAGCCATAACCGCAATTGATGGCGTTGATGCATTAGGTGAACCTAGATCAATCGAATTAGAAGATTTTCTTATTTACTCTTATTCTACTGATGGCATAAATTTTAATGGGACACAACCAATAGATGCTGGAAATTATACAGTAAAATTTTCTTTAGATACAACCAATGAACAATGCAACTATACTGGTACTTGGAATCAAGATTTTGTTATAGAAAAAAGAAAATTATCTGTTTATGCCAAAGACACAATTTTTGATTTCCAAAAAGAAAGTATACCAGTAGTTTATGCACAACGAATTGATGGTGTAAATCACCAAGATTATTATAGTTTGAAATATCTATATAAATTTTATTATTATGATACAAGTATTATTGATTGGACTTTTGAAAAGAATGCAATTGATGATTATTTGGTGCCAGAAGATTCGCAACATAAATTTGAAGGTTTGCCTTGTAATGCAGGTAGGTATATTGTCAAAATAGGAATAAACGAGTTAAATTATGAAAATGAATTTCCAAAATTTATTAATTACACAATAAATAAAGTAAGTATTCTTGATGGAGTAAATGTAAAATTTTCATATCCTAGTTTGTCTTGGATAAATTCTACTATAAATAATCATTTAAGTTATTTAGAGGAGTTAGGTTCGGTAGAATTTAATATTACTAATACTACTATAATCCAATATTATTACCATTATTTAGATTTAGGGAAAGTAAAACACCAATGGCAAGAAATTCCAGGAACATTTGTTATGTCGCATACTACTTATGATGGCGATTATTCGATAGAGTCAGTTGCTGATTTTGTAGCTGCTGAAAAGAGTTATGTCGGTTTGGATGTTGGTACTTTTGCCGGATATATGTATTTTATCCCTCAAGATGATTATCTTATAAATTTTGATTTGCTTTATATTCAATATAATATAAATGTAGGCAAAGCTGAACCTATATTCACAGATATAGTAGTTGATTCAAAAAATTATGGTGATGAAATTGCTGGAATAGGGGATATGAATATATCAAAGTCAGTAAAATTCAAACTTAATAATAATGAATATACTACAATTCCTAGCGACCAATATTCCTATGCTATTTATAGTATGGAAAGCGGAATATTAACAGCGGGCAATCATAATGTAATTGTTACTTTTATGCCGAATGATACTATTCGTTTTGCAGAAATGCAAGGAACTATAAACCTAAATATCAATGCTAAAGATATCAGTATTAATTTGAACACAGAAGGTTATAATATACAATCTGAAGTTATCGCAGGTCAAACAAAAGATGTATATAATACAAATTATAAAGGGAATTCCCGTGTTGGTTATAGCTTTAATGTAGAAGAATTGGTTTATAGTTATATAATCCCACAATGCGAGTACAAGATATATAAATTTGATGACAATAACTTTGAAAATAGTAGCTCTTTATATAGTAATAGTATATTGGTTGTAGGAAAATATAAGGTTGTAATAGAATGTTTGGATAAAAATTATAATGCGTCTACAAGTTATTATTTATCAGTTAATAAAACTAATCTCGTTAAAAATATAGACCCAAGTATAAATCAAGTATCGACTTCAGTTGCTTATGGCAATTTGCTAAAATCGGTTAATTTTAGCGGTGGACAGGTAGTATCAAAAGAAACTGGAGAAAATATCAGCGGACATTTTGAATTTAATTGTTTTGAAAATGCTACATTTGATGAAGTTGGTATAAAGGTATTTAAGTTGCAATTTGTTCCTAGTGATGTTATCAATTATGAAATTTATACAGGCAAATTGGATAACAACAATCAATTTGCTTACTATACTGTAAGTGTTAATGTAAGCAGAGCCGATTTATCGACTAATATGACATTTGCAATAAATGATATTTATACATATGGCGATTGGAATTATGATTTAGACCTATCTACAATAACTACATTTACTACACCAATTTATACTAATGGTATTTTGTGCAATAGTAATAAAGTTGATGATACTTATAAATTTTTAAATGTAACTTACTCGATAAATAATCGTCCTCTTGTTGGCAAATATAATGCAGGTGTATATAACATAGTTGTTAATATTGATGAAACAAAACAAGTTTTTTATAAAGGTAGTAAAAGTGTAGAAACTACTTTACAAAAGCAAACGGCTACTATTTTGCCGACTATTTCTTATAAAGTTTTTAACAATAAGACACAGACTTTAGGCTGTGAAATTTATCAATGCAATAGTGAAGGTGTGATTCCAGAAAATGCTAGTTTGCTTTATGAACAAACGAGTAAAGTATATTATCAAAGCAATAATGTTGCTATGGAAAATCCCCCTATAAATATTGGACAATATTATGTAAAAATAAGATTAAATAGTCAAAATTATGAATATTATGATGTTAATCCACCACTTTTTCCTTTAACAATAGGAGTGAACAATACGCAAATTATTGTTAATAATCTAAATCAAGTATTCGCAAATCCACGTGCACTTGTTGTGTCTTTAGGTGGTAATAATGCAATTTATAGTTTGTCCTATCTAAAGGTTATTAGTGGAGTATTGGAAATCAATGAAAACGGTATACGGGTAGACAATACGGCGGAAGTTGTTGTTACTGATAAAATGCCTACTAATGCAGGTAATTATTATTTAATGTTTAATTTTGATTCTAGTAGCAATAGTGGATATAATCAAAGTATTATTTTTGATCAGCAATTAATAATAGATAAATGCGAAGCAACAATAATGACAGATGAAATATTTTGTACTACTTATACGAATAGTCCTTATTTGTTTACAATTAGGACAGAACCATATAATTTGAATTATGACATTACTTATTGTGCTCAAGATAGTGAAGTATTTGTTAGTGAAGAAGTGCTTTTTGCCAATACAAATGATAGCTATCATCAAGTAAAAATAACTATTAATAATAATAATTATAAGGGTACAAAAATTGTTCGTTATTCTATTTCCCCTGCTAGTTTGAGAATAGAAACTAATCCTGTTTTTAATTCTTATAGTTATAATTCGGAAAATGCTCCGACAGTTGCGACAAATGGCAATTTGCGTTTTGGCGATATTGAGAATATTGAAGGCGTTTATTTAGTAGATATAAATAGTATTAATTCGCTAGATGTTGGTCAATATAAAATTAATTATACTTTTACACCATATACAGATGAAAATGTTGTTGATACAAATTTTTATAGTATAAATGGAACGACTAATCTTAATATTGTAAAAAAAGTAATTTCTGAAGCGAATATTGTTATTGATAGTTCGCAACAACTAAATGTAGAATATAATATGCAATATAAACCTATTAATGTAGTACTTAACGATTTTGATGTATATGATATAAACGGATTAAATCAAGATTTTAAGATTAAGACAAAATATAATGGCGACCTCACACCTGTTAGGGCTAGAGGCGAGTATGTAATTAGTGCAATTGTTGATTCTAAGAATTATAGTGGTAGTGTTGTTTTTGCTAATCATCTAATTATCGGAATGGGTATTCCTTATATTAAGGTTATGCCTACTACTACTCAAGCTACCAATTTGCAAATTGCTAAAGTTGGAGAGGATTACATTTTCCCAAGTCTAAATAATGCTAATATTTTAGCAGGTGAGGCTTACATAAAAAATACTAACAATAGGCTTAATGGTACATTTGCTTTATCGGGTAGCGGACAAACGACTAAAGCTAATACTAATATAATTGAAGTATTATTTACTCCTCAAGATACTAATTTTAGTAGTGTTATTATAGATATGGAAGTAAATGTAGTTGGTTTTGACTTAATCACGAGAGACGACAATTCTAGTTTTACTGCTTTTGATGATTGGACTTATTTAACGCTTAGAATTAATGATATTAAGTCAGGTGGCATTATTAGAGATGTAAAAATACAAGCTATTCCTAATGGCTCTAACTTAAAATATGGTGTTTCTTTAGATAATTATACTTTGAGGTTTGTTCCTGTAAGTGTAGGCGGAGATATCGGAACGGTCAACGAACTAGGAGAATTGACTTTTGTCAATAGCTCAGCTATTCCTAGTGTGGGAGAAGCTGTCGCTATAAGTTTTGTACCATACGGTGATGTGAATATTAATTATTTTAATAATGTTGCTAATAATATGCTAGCCACAATCATACCCGAATTGCAAAAAGAACAATTTTCGGCTAGTTGGGAATGGAATCTAGTAGGGTTTGAAGGTAAGACATTTAATGAAAAACATAGACTTGATATAAATAATACATTAGATAATACAGAACTTCAATTATCGCCTAATGTATTTACCTTATATATAGATGATACAAAGAATACGCAATTTGATTTGAATAGTGCTATGAGTTTTGCTCAAAATGGAATGCAAATATATTTAGTAGCAGAATTTACTAATTATTCTAATTTTGAAGGCTATGTTACTTTGAAAGTAAGACAAGAGTTGCGAGAAAGCAATATTATTATTAATAATACTAATAAGGAATATAGCGGGTTGCCTATTTCATTAAGCGATTTTGATATAGAAGTAGGTATATTGGATGCAAATATAATTTACTATATATATGATAGTGAAAACAATTTGTGTGATGGAGTAGAAATAGGTAGTTATAGAGTAGAAATTATTGTTTATAACGATACTTATTATGGTAGAAAAGAAATACCTAGTTATGTAGTTGCTAGAAAAGATATTTCGGAATACATTACGCTTAATACTTATTCTACATTGTTTAATAGTATTGTGTTGCCTAAAGTAGTTTATAATGGAAGTAATTTGTCTGAAGATTTTTATAATTTGAGTTATAAACAAATAAATGCTTCATCTTATACCGGTAATTTATCCAATATTGCAAATAAATATAAAGTAATGGTTATTATAGATAGTGATTATTATATAGGTGAAAAAGTATTTGATTTTGAAGTAAAAGCTATATTAATAGATGTAGTTGTTTTACCTATTAATGCAATTTATAATAGTATTGAATCCTATCGTGCCATTACCGTTGATTTATATAAACATAATACGAGTGAAGTAGTTGGGCTTGATTATACTTTATATTATTATTCTAGTAATTATTCATTTACAACGACAAGACCTGTTAATGTAGATAATTATACAGTAAGATTGGTTCTAAATGACACTAACTACTTGCCTAATTATGAAAAGGGTTATATTGAATTTAGCTATATTTTGCAAAAAGCTAGTTTAGAAGTAAGAGAGAACGAATATCCTCAAATTTCAGTAATAGAAGTAATTAATGGAATTAATTATAACCTAAAATATGGTCAAAAGTTTTCGGATATTAAATTAGTAGGCGGAGTAGCTAGAAATAATAATTTACCTATTAATGGCGAATATGTTGTTGATGATGGCAATATTTTACCAAATGCAGGTATTAATGTAATTAGATTAAAATTTGTTCCTTCAAACCATAACTATGATTATGCATATATTGAAAAAAATGTAATGGTATCTAAGGGTAATGCACAAGTAATAGTAAGCAATCTTTATGCTAAATATGATGGTACAAGTAAAATAAATTGGTTGGTTTCTACAGTTCAACCAAGTGGTATATCTTACAAGATTGTTTATAAAAAACCTAATGGAGAAGTGGTAGAGAATCCAATTAGTGCAGGAAGTTATTTTGTCAATGTTACATCTTTAAGTGATAATTATAATGTTACCATAACAACATCAGGTACAGAAATAATAACACCAAGTTTGATTATTGCGAAAGCCCAAGTTTTGAAAAATTCGGATAATTCGTATAAAGTGCTTGCACCTAAAGCATTTCCTATTTCTTGTGGTGATAGTTTGACAAAATCGAGTTTGAGTCGTGAAGCGGGCTATGGCGATATATATTATGAAGGTTTTAGTAATCCTGTTGATGGCGATTTCTATTTTATACAAGAAGGCTTGATATTTGCTTCAGCCGGGACTTTCAGTGCTGATTATAAGTTTGTGCCTAAAGATATAAATAATTACACTACTTATTTTGGAAAAGTAGAAATTGTTGTGGGTAAGGCTTACGCTACAATTAGTGTATCAAATAATAATTTTGTTTATAGTGAAGGCTTTACAATACCAACATTTACAACCAATCCTAAGGGGCTTACTTATGAACACGATATTCAATATCACGACAATGACCTTGTCCCAGCTGGTACTTATGTATTTAGAGCGTGGATTACTAGTCCTAACTATGAAAAAGGAACGACGGTATTTGAATTTTATGTTGCAAAAAAAGATATAGATTTAAGTTTTGTTGATAAAGCTGGTAATGTGGTAAGAAGTTATTCTACTACTTATGGCTTGCCACTTGATGCGAAAATTAAACTTTATGAAAAAGGTAATTCAGAAAATAAAAGAGGTTATTTGCCAGCGGATTATATTAATGCAAGTAATAATGCAAAAATTACGGATACAATAGAAATTAATTATAAATCCATTTCAAATGACCAATATTATAGTAGTCGCAGTGCGCCAACAAATAAAGGTAGTTATGAAGTAGCAGTAAGTATTATTAACAATAATTATACGGCTAGTGGGACAATCTCATATGTAGTTAGTCGTGGCATTATTCAAGAAATTAAATTTGATACGCAAACGCTAGAGAAACAAATTTACGGAAGTGTTGTAGTAGCACCAACTGTTACTACAATTCCGACCAATGTTTCTTATTATATTGTTTATCAAGGTCATGATAGTATGCCTAAGGCCGCAGGTACTTATAATATAACTGTATATTTTAATGATGATAATTATGAAAAAAGTCAAGTTATAGCTATGTTCCGTATAAATCCGACGAAAGCTCAAGTTACTGGAATTCAAGTTGCAAACAAAGTATATGATGGTGTGTCAAGTTTGTCTATTAGTGGTAATATTCAAGGAATAGTAGTAGGTGATGAGGTATCGCTAGAAATGACGGCACATACTCTAGATAATAAAACCAATGTAGGTTTGCATTATGTGGAAATAGGAAATTATAGAGTTAGGGGGCAAGATGCTAGTAACTATGTATTAGATAAACCCGAATATAAACAACAAATTTCTATTTATACTAAAAAAGTTGATGCTTCTTCAAATAGTTCTTATGTTACTAGTAATACGGGTTTCCTAACTGGTACAACTATGGAAGTAAATGTTTTGGATTCTAAACAAAATCATACAAATGCAATTACTAAAGCCTTAGGAGTTGAAACTGTTATTGTCGGTTATACAATAAAAGAGAACGGACAAGAAACTATAATTAAAGACCAAGTTAAGGTATATATTTCTATACCCGATGAATATAAAGGCACAGATTTTACTTATGTGGGGACTGGAAATTTGAAAGACCAAAATATACAAATGCAACGTGAAGGGGATTATATAACATTTTATGCTACTGCTTCAGGTGGGGTAGCTTTTAGTAAGAATGAATTTAAGTATGGTATGGCTGTTTCCGTTATAAGTTTACTTATTATCTTAATCGGAATAGCAGTATTGTTTATTCTTAATCCATTAAAAAAACGCCGTTCTACAATGGATTTGAAAGCTGAAAAGAAAGCTATAAAGAAAATAAAGAGAGGCTATTAATATAATGTTGGTAAAAAAGAAATTATTTCTATCAATTGCTTTGATATTGGCTATCTTTTTATGTATAATTGTATCAATACCCAAAATAAATAGGGTTGCATATGCGGGAGAGGGAGAAGTAATTCTTAATAGTAATGCTTTTGTATTTGTACCAAATGGCAAATTAGACACTAATTTGTATGCCAAAGGTAATAATGATAATGATAATTATAAGGATGATGAAGGGGCGACTATAAGAGTTAGTCTTACTGAAGACCAAGTAGCTGAAATTGATGAAATCAAATACTTTTTTGTAAAAATAGAAGATGCTAGTGATTCTATAAGTCGTGGTGAGGATAATGGAGAAACATATAAAAATGGCGTACTTATTAAGTCTGAAGATGTAATAGGAGAACAAAAATATACGGCTGTAATAAATAAATATTCGAGTTCAACCATAAATATGGATAGCTATTTTGAAGTTACTGCTTATCAATGGTGTGCATTAGTTGTTGACATTAAGTATCATTCGGGTACAGAAATCAATTGGTCTTATAATGATTCTAATATTAATTATATAACCAATATAGATAATAGTGCACCTAAAGCATATAAGTCTAACCCTGTATATAAAGATGGCGGTTATATCTTTAATATAAATATTGAAGATAAAGACACCCAAAGTATTACTGCAAATTCAGGGATTAAAAGTATTGATATAAGAAAAGAAACTTCGGTAGGAGAAGAAATACTGAAGTTTGAAGATAATATAAATGATAACACATACTTATATAAATTAGAAATCAGTAGCGAAAAAGCCCAATATTATGCTTATTTAACTGATTATGTGGGAAATAATAGTAAAATATTGCTAGTTAGCGTAGGCAATTCTTCATATAATGATGGTTTTGAATCCGCATTAAATAATGATTATAACGATTTTAAAAGTGTTAAAGATGAATATTCTGTAAGTAGTTATGATGCTTTTGAAAAGGCATATTTTGATTATTATTTGTTGGTTCAAGATTATTCAAATGCTAGTACTGTTGAAGATAGACAAGAAATTGAAAATAATATAATTAGGCAAATGACTACCGTGCAAGCCCTTAGAAATGATTTTACTAAAAGTGAAAAACTAAGATTAGAGGGTAAAAAAAATATACAAATTATTGTTGCTAATGGAGAATACCTAAAAGGCGATATTGAATTTTTGAATATTAGTGAAGCATATTCTACATTACTGTATGGCGAAACGGCGGTATTTAATATATCAATAGCTGATTTTGATTTGAACAAGGTAGATAAAACTGCTGAAATTAGTGAAAGTGGATTAAAAAATGTAAGTAGTGTAATCGGATTAACTTTCAATACTAATAAAGTTATTACCGGAGATGAAGATATCACCTTTACCGTCCCTTTGAAAATTAAGTTACCTATAGGCGATTATAAAAAAGTATCTTGCGTTATGGCTGTTGTAGATAATGAAGGCAACACAACATATACTAATTTAAGCATTGTAGAGTATACTTCTTATATTGTGGTAAATATGCCACAATCAAAAGGTGTTATTACTATAGTTTTGGCAGAAGATAACAATAAAAATTTGTTGTGGCTTCTAACATTATTAATAATCCCTATCGGAATAGGTGCATATTGTGTTATAATATTATTCAAAAAGAAAAATGCACAAAAAAAGATTGAAAAAGATATAGAAACTAAGAGAATAATTGATGAAAAAAATGCAAACGCAATAAAAAATAAAATACAAAATGCAAAAAATAAAAAGAAAAAATAAATGAGGAAAAAAAGGAGGTCATTAGAAAAAATGGCAGACCAAAATGAAAAAAGATTAATAGTTAATAGATATACTATGTGGACAATTCCTAATATACTAACATATATTAGATTTTTATTAGTGCCCGTCTATATGACATTGGTTATTTTAAGTTCTTTAGGTGGTTATTCTGATTATAAATCCAATTTATTCCTATTTTTAGGATTAGGTATTATGGCTTTATCTGCTTCTACCGATGTGATTGATGGTAAAATAGCAAGAAAATATAAAGCAGGAACAAAATTTGGCAAGCATGTAGTTAAACACGACCAAGGAAGTTATTTAGGTCAGCTAATTGACCCTTTTGCTGATAAAGCTATGCATTTAGGTGCATTAGTCGCATTATGTATAGCGGGTTATTTGTATTGGGTATTTATAGTTGTTCTATTACTTAGAGAACTTTGTATGGTAATAGTTGGTGCTATTGTTATGAATAAAATAAATGTTCAGGCAAATATGCTAGGTAAAGTAGCTAGTGCGACATTGAGTGTAGGTATAATTTTATGCTTTTTCCACAAATTTATTTGTCAAATGTGGGGTGATTTTGGTATTGACTGGATTATAGTTACTATTGGATTATTGCTTAACTGGATAGCTGCTGTTAAATATGCAGTTCGTGCAATTAAGGATTTGAAAATTTATAAAGCAAATTTAGCAGGAAAAGAGGCTGAATTGGAAAAAATTAATATAGTAGAAGAATTAGAAGAAGAAGAATAATTTATACGAAAAGGAAGATATTTAAGAAATGATGAACAAAACTTTTGCCCCTCAAGAGTTTGAGGGTAGAATTTATGAAAAGTGGTGTGATAAAGGATATTTCACACCTAAAATAGACCCTGATAAAAAACCATTTACAATTGTTATACCACCTCCAAATATTACTGGTCAATTGCATATGGGACACGCCCTAAATAATACTTTGCAAGATATTATAATTCGTTATAAAAGAATGGACGGTTATTCAGCGTTGTGGCTTCCTGGTACGGACCACGCTAGTATTGCTACAGAACTTAAAATCGTAGAACAAATTATCAAAGAAGGGAAAACAAAAGAAAGTTATGGTAGAGAAGCCTTTCTTAAAAAAGCTTATGAGTGGAAAGAAACTTATGGCGGTAGAATTGTTCAGCAATTAAAAAGACTGGGTTCTTCTTGCGATTGGACTAAAGAAGCTTTTACTATGGACGAAAGATGTAGTAAAGCTGTAAAGGAAGTTTTTGTAAATCTTTATAATAAAGGACTAATTTATCGTGGTTATCGTATGACAAATTGGTGTCCAAGTTGTGGTACAGCAATTAGTGATGCGGAGATAGAATATCAAGAACAAGATAGCTTTTTGTGGTATATCCGTTATCCTTATGTAGATGGCAGTGGAGAAATGACAATTGCTACCACTAGACCTGAAACTATATTAGGAGATACAGCAGTAGCGGTTAATCCTAATGATGACAGATATAAAAATGTAGTAGGCAAAATGATGAAATTGCCACTAAGTGATAGAGAAATTCCTGTGGTTGCCGATGATTATGTAGAATTAGACTTTGGTACCGGTGCAGTTAAGATAACTCCTGCTCACGACCCTAATGACTTTGAAGTAGGGAAACGTCACGATTTACCAATTATTACTGTAATAGATGATAAAGGTATTATGACTAGTGATGCTGGTAAATACGAAGGTATGAACATATTAGATTGTAGAAAAGCCATTGTTAAAGATTTGGAAGATGCAAATTTGATGATAAAAATCGAACCTTACAAACATAATGTAGGTGTTTGTTATCGTTGTAAATCTGCTATAGAACCAAGATTATGTGAACAATGGTATCTAAAAATGGAAGACTTAGCAAAACCTGCTATTAAGGCTGTTCGTGAAGGCGAAACTAAATTTGTTCCTCAAAGATTTGAGAAAATTTATTTTAATTGGATGGAGAATGTCAAGGATTGGTGTATTTCTCGTCAACTTTGGTGGGGGCATAGAATACCTTGTTGGTATTGTGAAGATTGTGGCGAAATGATAGTAGCTACTGAAACTCCTACTAAATGTACTAAGTGCGGAAGTAAAAACTTGCGTCAAGATGAAGATGTACTTGATACTTGGTTTAGTAGTGCTTTATGGCCTTTTAGTACTCTAGGATATCCCGATAAAACGAAAGAATTAGAATATTTTTACCCTACAAGTTTACTTGTTACAGCATACGATATAATTTTCTTTTGGGTAGCTAGAATGATTTTTAGCGGAATAGAACATATGGGCGAAGTGCCTTTCCCTGAAGTATTAATTCACGGAATTGTTCGGGATTCTCAAGGTAGAAAGATGAGTAAATCTTTAGGTAATGGTGTAGACCCATTATTAATTATTGATCAATATGGTGCTGATAGTTTAAGATTTAGCCTATGCACTGGGGTAGCACCTGGTGGCGATATTAGATACAATGATGAAAGAATTGAGTCTAGTCGTAACTTTATGAATAAAATTTGGAATGCAAGTAGATATGTTATTATGAATTTAGAAGGTAACACTACTTTGGATATGAAAGATGTTATTTTTAATGATGCCGATAAATGGATTCTTAATAAATTGCAACTAACTATAAGAGATGTAAGAAACGGATTGGATAGATATGATATTGGTTTTTCGCTATCTAAAATTTATGATTTTGTTTGGAATGATTATTGTGACTGGTATATAGAACTTACAAAGCCAATGCTTTATAGTCAAGATGAATTACAGAAACAAAGTGCACTTACTGTATTAAAATATGTCCTTACGACTATTTTAAAACTTATGCATCCTTTTATCCCTTTTATTACTGAAGAAATTTGGGCACAACTTGATATTTCAGAAACAATTATGTTGGAGCAATATCCAGTAGAAAATCTTGAAATGATAGATGAAACAGCTTACGAAAATTTTGAAAATATAAAAGAAATTATTACTAAAATAAGATTTATTAGAGCGGAAATGAATGTTCCGCCAACAAAGAAATTTAATATTTATCTAATTACAGATAAGAAAGATGTTATTACTGAAGCTAGTATGTATATACAAAAACTTGCAGGTGTAACAGAAATAAAATTTGTTAATGACAAAAAAGAAGCTGGAGTAAAATTGTGTCAAGCGGTAAGTGCAATTAGTGAAATATTTATACCACTAGGCGAATTAGTTGATTTTGACAAAGAAATAGAAAGAATTCAAAAACAACTAAAACAAGTAGAAAGCGAAATAAAAAGAAGTAAAGGAATGCTAGCTAACAAAAATTTTGTAGCTAAAGCACCAGCACAACTTATTGACGCTGAAAAAGATAAAATAATAGCCAATAATGACCTTAAGACAAAATTGTTAAAACAATTGGAGGAACTAAATTAGTATGGCATTAAAATGGTTGTTATTTGATTTAGATGGTACACTAATTGATAGTAAAAAATGCGTATTTACTGTATATACCAGGCTATTTAATGAGCTTGGTATTGCTATTCCATCAGACGATGAAATGCGTTCTTTTATCGGGCCACCTATTGAAGAAACTATAATTAAATATATTAAAGATACAAATGTAACAAAATATTGTAATCGTTTTCGTGAAATTTATTCTTCTCTAGACCTTAAAGAAAATAATAGATTATTCGATGATGTACCGAAAATGCTTAAAATTCTTAAAGATGAAGGTTATAAATTGGCAATTTGTAGTACTAAAAATTATAAATTTATGGGGCAAATTTTGGAATTACTCGGGATAGATAAGTTTTTCGAGTTAACCGCCGGTAGTAATCCTGGTAAAAAAATTATTAGTAAAACAGATGTCCTTAATGATGCAATAGAAAGAGGTATAGATATAAATAGCTGTTTGCTTATTGGCGATACAATTTTTGATGTAGAAGGTGCGGTAAATGCGAAAATACCTGTTGCTATAGTTAATTATGGATTTGGGAATAAAGAAGATTTTGTAAATCAAAATATTGTATGGTTTTGTGATACGGTTATGGAAATTGTTGACAAAGTTCATAGTACCAAAATTTAGGAGAAAAATGAATAAAATAGTTAAGGGTACTATATTTGACGGCAAAGCCCGTGTTGCTATCGTGGAAATCACTGATATAGTTAATGAAGAAATTAAAATGCACGACCTTAGCCCTCTTGCAGCCGCTGCTTTGGGTCGGACTATGGCGGTTGGTGCTTATATAAGTAATAATCTAAAGAATGAAAGTACTAAGTTTAGTATAACTGTAAATGGTGGTGGAATTTTAGGCAACATTGTTGTAGCGGGAGAAGGTGGTAATTTTATTCGTGGTTTTGTAGCAAACACAAAAGCAACTTTACCGCTTAAAGAAAATGGGCATTTAGATGTAGGCAATGGCGTTGGGAAAAATGGCTTTTTTACAGTGATTACAGATTTTGGACTAAAAGATGCTTATGTCGGAAAAATTCCTTTAGTTAGTGGTGAAATTGCTGAAGATTTTACACAATATTTGTATAAAAGCGAAGGGATTGAAAATGCAGTAGCATTAGGCGTTAGAATGACAAAAGATGGTTGTATCGGAGCGGGTGGTATTATTGTAGAACCACTTCCAGATGCTGATGACAATATGATTTGTATGATAGAAGATATTATGACAAATTTTACAAATGTTAGTGAAATTATTGCTTCATTAGGGGCAGAGGAAATATTTAATTTCTATTTTGGGCACCTAAATGCTCAAAAGTATAATACTGAAGAAGTGGTTTTGCGTTGTAATTGTAGTAAAGAAAAAATTGAAAATATAATTGTGGGATTAGGAGAAAAAGAAGCTATGGATATAGTAAGTGAGGTTGGTAAATTAGAAATTGGTTGCCAATTTTGTGGTAAAAATTATAGCTATAGCAAAGCGGAGGTAGAAAATTTGTGGCAAAAGTAATAGATTTTAACGTTAATAAAGGTTCATGTTTGAAATTTGCGCAAGATGCGTTTAATAAAGAAAATTATTTGGTAGCTGTTCAAAATATAACAGAAGGTTTGTCGATGTGTAATGAAGGACATGATGAATTAAGATTAAAGCTTTACGAGCTTTTGTCTTCTATTTATGATGAAACAGAAAATTATGAAGCAAAGAAACAATGTTTTGTTAAGCAATATCAACCTAAATGTAAAGATACATTTTGTTTGTCAGTAAATAATGAAATTATTGTACAAGAAATGTCAGATGATATGTTTTATGCTGAATTAAATGAGTGTAATGAAATAATTAGAGAAATTGAAATGCGGGATTATACTATCGCTTTTGGCAAAATTATGTCGAATAATCTTACCGAAAGAGAATGGCAAAATATAATTTTGGCTATAAAAAATGCGTATAAATGTGATATAAAATTCAAAATCGACCAATATTTTGTACCAATTGTTACTTTACTTGCTAAACTTATTGATAAGTCTGGTTTGGTTTGGTTAATGTTAAAAGGGAAAGGCGCTTTACACGATTTATCAATTGATGGAACAGATGTTTTTATAGAAAACCTTGATGATATTTATTTACTTCAAAGATTGGCTGAATCTTATTATGATTGTGGCGAATTTGAGAGCGCAAAAACAATTTATGACAATTTGTTTGAGTATAATCCTTTTGACGGTGTAACTTTATTTCATTTGTCTGCTTGCAATTTTGCATTGGGAAAAATAGAGGAAGGTGATAAATATTTTGCTAAATACAAAAGTATGTTTGTTGCGATTGATGTGCCGATAGCTATGTATGAAGAATTTTTCTATTCTAAATATAAAACTGATGTATGCAAATATCCATTTTTACCTTATTCTTTTGTAGATGATATTTCACAAACGCTTATAAAAGATGAAGAAATAAGGCAAATTGATTATTTAGATATCACAAACAGCCTAAATTTATTCAAAAAAATAAATGCTTTTTTAGCAATAGCAGGAGATAAGAAGGCTTGTGATTTTATTAATAAATTAGGTAAGATAAAAGATGAAATAGGGAAGGGCTATGCGCTTATATTACGATCGGCACTTATGTACATACCTATTTCGGATTATATTAAAAAATACATATTTGTAAAGCTAAGTAAAAGTGATAATTCAGGTAACTTTTTCCTAGTGCTTAATGACAAAATTGTGGAAACCTGTCTTGTAAAACTAGCTACAATAAGTGGTGATGAAGAAAAAGACAAAAATATAGTCAAAAATAAAAAATATCAGAATATATATAATATGATAATGACAAATATACCATTTATCGATGGATATGTACCATTAAAACTTAATGAATTAAAAAATGTGATTGTTAAAATAGAGAGCGAAGTGCCTGATTTCGGTATAAATGAATACTATGACAAAACTAGATTAATATTAAAACAATACATATTAAAGGCAAAACTTAATATAAGCTTTGACCAAATAGAAAAATGGCTTTATAATTGTAAAGAAGTAGCAGAATATTTTTATTTTGAATAAAAACAGTTAAGGAGAATATAAATTATGACTAAAAAAAGTTTAACAGCAATTATTATAGGTGCTTTTGTATTTGTTGCACTAATAGTTGTAGCTACATTTTTTGATTTGGAAATTAGCTTAGCAATAGGTAATGCGGATAGTTTTTTTGGACAATTTTTTAATGTTTTTGGTATGGCTTTTATTTTATTGCTTTTGCCTACAGCAGGTATTATTCTATATCAAGCAATATCAGTAGACACCAAATACTATTGGGCGATTAAAGTATTGTTTATATTGGTTATTTTAGGCGGTTATTATTATCTTGTTGATAGCAATATGGGTAGACTTGGTGCCGATATTTATTTGGATGAAGTTTATAGTGCTGTTTTTGCTATAGTGCTAACTGTACTTTCTATATTAGCTACCAATCATATAGATAAAAAAGTAATGAAAAAGTTAGTAATTTTTGCTATTTTTATATTAATAGCAGGAGCAATAAGTGAACTTACTATTAAGTTTATGAAACATTTATGGTCAAGACAAAGATTTAGAAATATGCCCGAAGGTGACTATTCTGGTTTTACACAGTGGTATCACCCTAATTGGTTTGGACAGGGACATAGCGATGCTGTAGTATCAGATTTTGCTGGCGCTAGTGATAGTGGAACTTATTATTCTTTCCCTAGTGGTCATGCAGGATCAGCTGCATTGTCTTTTATGATTGTTATGTTACCCGAAATTTTTGATAAATTGAAAAAATTTAAGATTTGGTTCTGGGTATTCCCAATAATATTTACAGCGTGTACTATGTTATCAAGAATTATTGCTAGGGCACATTTTTTAAGTGATGTTACGTTTGGGGTAGCGGTTACTTTGGTAGTTATATTTGTTACTAAAAAGTTGGTTTATATAGTAGATGCCAAAATTAAAGCTAAAAAAGATAAGCTTTCCGTTATAATAAATGAAGAAATTAGTTTGGAGAATAAACCATTAGCCTCTTTGGGAATAATAAATCAAGATATAAAAGAAAATGATGTAATTGATGAGGATAAGGATAATTAAGATTGATGAATAATTCTATGTATGCTTTTATAAAAGAAGGCATAACTGATTTGAATCAAACAAAAATTTGTTATTATAATCGAAAAATAACAGCTAAAGAAATGCTAACTGATATAGATAAAGTGGCTACTTTTTTAGTGCAAAATGGTATTTGTAAAGGCGATAAGGTAGCTATTTGTTTGCCTAACATTCCTCAAGCTATTATAGCACTTTATGCTATAAATAAAATTGGGGCAGTAGCTAATGTATTGCACCCAAAACTTAAAGGTACTTCTTTAATTAATGCATTAAAGACTACAAATACTAAAATGATATTTTTATTTGCAAAATTTCTTAATAGTAATAAAAAAGTATTAATTGATAACGGGATTGTCATTGTAAATTGCAAATTATCAGATTATTTTATTGGTACTAAAAAAATAGTATTGCTTTTTGAAAATAATTATAATTCCAAAATGGTAATACCTTATAAAAAAACATTAGCTAATATTCAGGATATAAAAGTAAATATCAATGGTAATGATGATGCAGTATTATTGCATTCATCAGGTACATTTGGGGAAAGTAAAATAGTTAGGTTATCATCTACTGCTTTTAATTCATTAGTCATTAATATTATGGATATGGTGGAAAAAAATCATAAAACATCGGCAGATGATTCTATGCTTATGATATTGCCAATTTTTCACGGATTTGGGCTGGGTATATGCGTGCATTTGCCAATGTATAAGTTTCAATCTATATTAATTCCTAACTTTAAACCTAAAAAGGTAGCCTCACAAGGCAAAAAAACACCTATTAATATGATGGCAGGCGTACCAAGTATGTATAAAAAACTACTAAATGAGCCTAAATTTGATAATAAAAATTTGCAAAATATGAAATTATTGTTTTGCGGTGGTGATACCTTACCTTCTAATGTAAAATTAGAGTTTGATGAATTACTTGCCAAAAATAATTCTAAGGCAAAACTTATGGAAGGTTATGGACTTAGTGAAGTAAGTAGTGTAGTTAGTATAAATTTAGATGGGATAGATAATGGCTCGCAAGGACAAGCACTTCCTAATGTTAATATAGTTATAACCGATGAAAATAACAATATATTACCTACGGGTAAAATTGGGGAAATTTGCGTTTGTAGCCCTTCTGTTATGAATGGATATTTTGATTTAACAGAGGTAGAAAAAGTAATTTTTGATAATAAAGAGTATATTAAAACAGGCGATTATGGTTATTTAGATAGTGATAAATTTGTATATTATAAAGATAGAAAAAAACGCATAATTTTAATTGGTGGTATTAATATTTATCCACAAGAAGTGGAATGTTTGATAGCAACTCTAGCGGAAGTTAAAAATTGTGCAGTAATTAGAGAATATTTGCCAAAACCACATACAAAAGTTTATTTGGAATTGGAAAAGAATATTGTACTAAACAATAATCTTAAAAATAAAATTTCAGTTCTTGTATCCGATAATATTATAAGATATGCAGTGCCAAAAGAATTTGAAGTAGTCAACAAAATAAAATTAAATTCTATAGGGAAAGTAGATTTCAAATTTTATGAAGACAAAGATAATCAATAAATTGTAGGGTAAATTTTAGGGGTTATGACCTAAAACTAGGGAAACTTATGAGAAAAATACTTAATTACCGCCCAATTGTACTTATTGCAATTTTTTTGCTAATTGGTGTAACTATAGGCGGAATATTAATAGGTAATAATATTTTATTATTTTGCGTATCCATTATAACTTTGGCGATGGGTATATTCATGTTTGTTTTGAAGAAAAAATCAATATTTTTAATTGTATTTTTATCATTATTTGTTGGGATAATTGCCATAACAATCGATTTTGGGGTAAGTAATATAGCACAATATAACGAAGAAAATGTTTTTGTTAGTGGTAGAGTGTGTGTGCTTAATGATAATGAATTTGTTCTTGACAGTATTTCTATAGATGGAGATAAAAAAAATGGCAAAATAAATGTAGAGTATAACGATGAAAATATATATAGTATTGGCGATGAAGTAAAATTGGTCGGGGTAATAAGTAATAATGAAAATGATATATTTTCATTTTATGAAATGTCTAAATTTGAAGACCATATATACTATAATCTTAATAATATAGAAGAAATTAGAATTGTAGGGAATAAACTTAAATTTAATGAAAAAGTAAAGAAAAATTTTGCAACATATGTCTATAAATATTGCCATAAAGAAGAAGCTGGAATTATTATAGGACTGGTTTTTGGGGATAAAAGCTACTTACTTGATACAGACAAAACGGCGATAAATGGTGTTGGGATGTCGCATATCCTTGCTGTTAGTGGATTACATATCGGGTTTTTGTTTGGAATAATTATTTATCTAACTAAAAAGTTACGGCAAAAGCCTATTGTTTCTCTAATACTTATTATTTTAGTTTGGATAATTTACGGAATTTTGACGGGTTTTCCGCCTGGTATAAAAAGGGCAGGAATAATGAGTATAGTTTATATAATAGGTGTACTTTGTGTAAGGAAAAATGATTCATTAACCACTTTAAGTTTGGCAAGCATAATCATTATTTTAAGTAACCCACGAGAATTATTTACACTTGGGTTTATTCTATCTATTAGTGCTGTACTAGGAATTATTTGCTTTGCACCTATGATAAGAAAGAAAATTTTAGGCAATAAAGATAGTAAATTTGCTAGATTAGTAGCAAATGGTGTCGCTATAAGTTTTAGTGCTAATATCTTTATTTTGCCTATAAGTTTTAATGTATTTAATAATGTAGCAATTTATACAATATTAGCTAATTTGATTATTTTACCATTTGTTTCTATGGGTTATGTTATGGTTATTATTGTGGCTTTGCTAACGATAATTAGTAAGCCTTTAGGCGTATTATATTTGGTGGCGCAAGTGCCTATTACTTTGTTAAGAATTATTGCTAACGGCGTTTATCAATTGCCATTTGCTGTAATTAGTGTGTATAGTATGTCATTTGCCAGTATAAGTTATTTGATAGGCTGCTTTGCCGTTACACCATATTTTATGATAGAAAAAAAGAAGAAAAAGAAAATTTTTGTTATTTTTATGACCATTTCTATTTTGCTATATTTTTTAGCAATAATATTTTAAGATAAGTTTTGTATAATTTTACCATATATTTACACTCTAATTGTAAGGAATAAGAATTTAGTTTATTCAAATATTAATCGGAGGAATATATGAAATCAACAGGTATAGTTAGAAGAATTGATGATTTAGGACGAGTAGTTATCCCTAAAGAAATAAGGCGTACTATGAAAATCAAAGAGGGCGAAGAGGTAGAAGTGTTCGTTGCCCCAGAAAATTCTATTGTTATAAAAAAATATTCAGCAGTTAGCAAATTAAATGAACATAGTCAATCGTATTCAGAAATAATGTATCAAGTAACACAAAATAATTGTCTTATTTGTGATTTAGATGATATCATTTCTTGCAGTTTTGATGCGAATATTTACAAAAATACACCAATTTCTAATGAACTATCTAAAATTATTAGAGAACGAAAAAATGTTTTTTTAGAAGATACTGAATTGTTTGCACTAATAAAAGGTGATTCAAAAATTTACAAAGAAATATTTATTTCGCCTATAGTTAGTAAGGGTGATGCTTACGGTGCAGTTATTTTGGCAACTGATAAATGTACTATGGGCGAAAATGGTTTGGCATTAGTGAAAACAGCAAGCGGATTTTTAGCAAAGCAAATAGATTAATGAAAAAATTATCTTTTTTAGGCGGCGCAAGTATTCTTGCATTAAGTGTAATTTTTGCCAAAGTTCTTGGTGCTATTTATAGAATTCCACTAACCAATATATTAGGTGCAGAAGGTATAGGCATTTATCAATTTGTCTATCCCGTTTTTGCACTTATATTGACACTAAGTAGTGGGGCGGTACCTTCAGCAATCAGTATAACTGTTTCAAAAAAAGCTAGTATAGGCGATGAACAAGGCGCAAAACAAGATTTTGCAGTTGCATTAAAAGTATGTTTGATTATCGGATTAAGTGGTACTTTATTATTAGCTGCACTGGCATATCCTATTTGTTTGGTGCAATCTACTGATGCATTTATAGGATATTTAATTGTTGCCCCGGCGGTCTTTATCGTGACAATGATAAGTGCTTTTCGTGGTTGGTTTATGGGACATAAAGATATGATTCCTAGTTCTATTAGCCAAATAACGGAAGGTATTGTAAAGCTGGGCGTTGGAATAACACTTACTATTGTATTGTTACCGCTTGGTTTGCCTTTTGCTGTAGCCGGTGCTTTACTTGGAGTTGTGGCAAGTGAGCTTGTTACGCTAATTATTTTGTGGGGTATTTATATGAAGCAGAATAAAAGATTGCCACGAGCTAAATTAAAAGAAAATAAAGTTCAAGTTAAGAAATTGTCAAGATTGGCTATTCCGCTAATTTTGGTCGGTATGATATTGCCACTAAGTCAGTTTATAGATAGTATTTTATTAGTAAATTTAATGAAATGGGGCGGGGCAAGTCAAACAAGTGCTACACAATCTTATGGTATTTATGCAGGTACTGTTGCACCGCTTATAAATTTGCCAGTTATGATTTGTATATCAATTGGAGTGGCAATAACGCCACAAATGGTTGAAGGAAAACTTAAAAAAAGTATAAAGTTTATTATGGACAAAGTAACTACTGCTACTAAAATGATTTTTGTTATTTGCGTTCCTTTTGTTTTGATATTTGCATTTATGGGTGAAAATATCCTTGGTTTGTTATTCCCTGCTTTAGGTGTTCAAGCTATTTATTTAGGTAGCGTTATACTAAAAATAGCATCAATTAATATTTTGGCACTGAGCATATTCCAAATATATTCTGCCATTTTACAAGGGTTGGACAAAACTTATGTGCCATTAAAAATTATGGGTGTTTGCGTACTTATAAAAACTATATTAAGTATCGCTTTGGTACCTACTATTGGAATAATTGGTGGGGCGATAGGTTCGGCAGTCGGCTTTTCGATAGCAGCTATTAGTATTATGACTTATTTTAGTAAATATGTTAAATTATGCGATGGTTTTGCAAAAAATACTAGCATAATTGCGATATCTGGTGTTATAATGAGTTTAATAATTGTATTAAGTACCCTTGTCGCTACAAATGTATATTTGATTATTGCGACAATTATTGGTAGCGGACTTGTTTATGGCTTTTTGCTACTTGTACTCAATGTTTTTAAAAGGGAAGAATTGGCAAGCTTGCCAATGAGTAAATGGATACTAAAACTAAATGACAAATTGCATAATAGCACAGAATAAAGGAGAAATATGACTACAGAAATTTTGCTAGAAAAGTTTGGCGGATATACACTAACTACCAAAAATAATTTTTTGAAACGAAGTAGCAATACTTTTGATACAAATTTACCATTAGTTATTAATAACATTGATAAAAATAACTTAGATGAGATTAAGAGTAAAGTTGAATATAATTTTGGTAAAGTAACTTATCAAATTGAAAATGATATTCTTTATGTTTTGCCGACAACATTTTTTGAAAAAACTCAATATACCTTTGGGGATTTGGTGGAAATAATACATAGATTACGAGATGATGACGGTTGTATGTGGGATAAAGCACAAACAAATATGACTATTAGGGCGAATGCAATTGAAGAGGCTTATGAGCTTGTAGAGGCTGTTGAACTTGATAATAGTGATAAAATGAAAGAAGAATTTGGCGACGTTTTGTTGCAAGGAATATTTAACGCAGTAATTAGTGAAGATGAGAAAAAATTTGGCGCAAACGAAGTAGTAACTGGGCTTTGTCAAAAACTTATAACAAGACATACTCATATTTTTGGTAAAGACAAAGCTACTACGGAAAAAGAGGCTTTGATTTGTTGGGAAAAAGCTAAGGCAGTAGAGAAAAAGCAAAAGAATGTTATGGACAAAATAAGTGATGTTCCATTTACTTTTAATGCTCTTATGCGTGCTTATAAAGTACAAAAAATTATTAAAAAAACAGGCTTTGATTTTCCTAATATAAATGAAGCTATTGATAAAATTTATGAAGAAGTAGATGAGTTTATAAAAGCGGATAAGATTGATAAAGAAAGCGAAGCTGGAGATATGCTTTTCTCAGTAGTAAATGTTCTTAGAATGTCAAATATAGACCCCGAAGTGGCACTTACGGGTACCACAACTCGATTTGTGAAAAGATTTAAATATGTGATTGAACAAGCTGAATTACAAGGAAAAAAGGTAGAACAATTGTCACTTGAGCAAATGGATAAGTTCTATCAAGAATACAAAAAAATAGAAGAAAAAAATCATAATTGTCAATGTTAAAAGAAAAGAATTTAGATTTTTGTGTTGGAAGTGATTTGCTGTTTGCACCGCTTGCCGGATTCAGTGATTCGGGGGCAAGAAGACTTTCACTTAAATATGGTGCCGGTTTTGCTTTTACTGAAATGGTAAGTGCAAAAGGGCTTTTGTATGGCAATGACAATACGGGAAGTTTGCTTTATTTGGATAAGGAAGAAGTTGGCAAGGTAGGCGTTCAGCTTTTTGGAAGAGAACCCGATATTTTTGCAGAAGTAGTTCGTTATCCTTGTCTTTCACAATTTAGTGTAATTGATGTTAATATGGGTTGCCCTGTACCCAAAATAGTGAAAAACGGCGAGGGCAGTTTTTTAATGACTAATCCTAATTTGGCTAAAGATATTGTTAAATCAATTAAAAAATCTGTTCCTAATAAATATGTTGGGGTCAAAATTCGACTTGGTTTTGATAAAAATAATATTAACGCAAGTGAAGTAGCTTTGGCTTGTCAAGAAGGCGGGGCTGATTATGTCACTGTACACGGAAGAACACGAGATATGATGTATTCGGGCGATGTGGATATAAATGAAATTGCTAAAGTCGCTATGGCTGTGGATATTCCTGTTGTTGGTAATGGAGATGTTATTGATAGAGATAGCTATTTGAAGATGAAAGAATATGGCGGAGTAGGTTATGTAATGATAGGTAGGGGCGCCATTGGAAAGCCATACATTTTTAGTGAAATTCTACAAAATCACTATACATTCGATATTAAAAGTGTTATAATTAAACACATAAATTACTTGAATTTTTTACCTGAAAGAGTGGTCGCTAGTAATATGAAAAAGCAGATTGCGTTTTATCTTAAAGGTGTAAAAGGACAAAAAAATATGAAAGAAAAAGTTTTTGCCACCTCTAGCTTAGAAGAATTGCTTATGGTAGTAAACACTTTATCTATATAATAATTATTATGAAAGGAGATTAATAAAAATGGCAGTTTACAATTTTAGTGCAGGCCCATCGATGTTTGCAGAAGAAGTAAAATTACAAGTTCAAAAAGATTTTCTTAACTATGATAATAGTGGTATTAGCATAGTAGAAATGAGTCACAGAAGTAAATGGTATAGCGAGATACACGCTGAAGCAAATGCCCTTTTCCGTGAATTATTGAATATCGGAGATGACTATTATGTTCTATTTTTACAAGGTGGTGCTTCCTCACAATTTGAAGCAGTTGCTCTTAACTTATTAAATAATACAAAGAAAGCTGATTATATCGTAACCGGTAATTTTTCTAACAAAGCATTCCAAGCAGCAAGCAGATACGGTGATGTCGTTGCTGTTGCGTCAAGCAAAGCTGATAATTATACTTATATTCCTGATGTTGATAAAGTTCAATATCGTGATAATACAGATTATGTGCACATAACTACCAACAATACAATTTTTGGAACACATTATACTAAATTCCCAAAAGTTAATAACTTAGTAGGCGATATGAGTAGTAATATTATGGGTGAAGTTATGGATGTATCAAAATTTAACTTAATCTATGCCGGAGCACAAAAGAATATGGCTCCTAGTGGACTAACTATTGTCGCTGTAAAGAAAAATTTGGTAGGTCACGCACAAGATATTTGTCCAATAATGCTTAATTATCAAACTCAAGCTCCAGCAGATAGTTTGTATAACACACCTACTACTTTCTCTACTTATATGGCAATGCTTACATTCCGTTGGTTGAAGAAATTCGGTGGTGTAGCTGAGATAGAAAAACAAAATAAATACAAAGCAAGTATGCTTTATAATTTAATTGATAATAGTAAATTATATAAAAATAATATTGAAGTAAATAGTCGTTCTATTATGAATGTACCATTCGTTACTACTTCTAAAGAACTAGATGCTAAATTTGTTAAGGAAGCTGAAGAGAACGGAATTATTAGTATTAAGGGTCATAAAGTTGTTGGTGGTATGAGAGCTAGTATTTATAATGGTATGCCAGTCGAAGGTGTAAAGTACTTAGCTGAATTTATGAAAAAATTCGAATTACAAAACAAATAGGAGTTAAAAAAATGTATAACATACAAAAATTAAATAAAATAAGTCCTGTAATTAATGATATTTTTACCGAAAATTATAATTGTGGTGATGACATTGTTAATCCTGAAGGTATTTTATTGCGTAGCTTCAAAATGGCAGATTATGAGGTGGGTGACCGTCTTTTAGCTATTGCTAGAGCAGGAGCTGGTGTTAACAACATACCTCTAGATGTTATGTCAGAAAAGGGTGTAGTTGTTTTTAATACTCCTGGTGCAAATGCTAATGCTGTTAAGGAATTAGTTGTATGCGGGATGTTACTTGCTAGCCGTGATATAATTGGTGGTAACAAATGGGTTAATACCCTTGAAGAAGACGTTGCAAAAGCTACAGAAAAAGGCAAAGGAAATTTCGCAGGCAGTGAAATTAGTGGCAAAACCTTAGGTATTATTGGTCTTGGTGCTATAGGAATTTTGGTTGCTGAAGCTTGTGTTGCTTTGGGGCTTAATGTACTTGGTTATGACCCTTATTTATCAGAAAATAACAAAAGAAAATTGGATAAATCAATTAAATTAGTAAATTTAGATACTATTTATGAAGAATCTGATTTTATCACAATACACGTTCCATTACTTGACAGTACTAAAAATATGATTAATGCCGATACATTAAATAAATGTAAAAAAGGTGTTGTTATACTTAATATGGCAAGAGGTGGATTAGTTAATGTTTGTGATATCAAGAATGCGATAACAAGTGGTAAAGTAAAAAAATATGTAGTTGATTTCCCTACTGAAGATGTTCTTAATGTAGAAGGAATAATTGCGTTTCCTCATCTTGGAGCTAGTACTGATGAAGCTGAAGATAATTGTGCTGTTATGGCGGCTAATCAACTTATCGATTATATTGAGAATGGTAATATAGTAAACAGTGTTAACTTCCCTTGCGTTAGTAAGGAATGGAATACAAATTTTCGTACTTGCATAATTACAAATGGCAATATTTCCGACCAAATTGATGTTGGTGGATTAAAAATGTCTTGTGTAAGAGGCGATTATGGTTATATTATTATTGATACTAAAGAGGCTGTTACTATCGATATGAATGATAGTATTCTTAGAGTTAGATACCTAACAAAATAATTAGGAATACTAATAAATTAAAATTAAAGTAAATTCTGTAGGTAAATAAAATTACTTGCAGAATTTTTTTATTAAAAATAATGTAATATTATAGAGTTTAATTGCATATTTATACCAATTCTTATTTGACAAATATGCATATACTAGTATAATATATTATATATGAAAATACATTCTTCAAAATTAGATACAACCCAATTGGTAGGTGGGGTTTATAATATTTCGGGCGGTGATGTATACTGGATAGCTAGTGCTGAAAAAAAGATTTTATCTATTTTGGGTAAAGATAGTCTGTCTTTGCATATTTTTGATAGTGATGTGAGCGATATAAATCAAGTTATAGGGAGCCTATTTAGTATAAATTTTAGCAATGAGCCTAATGTCGTAATATTTAGAGATAATGATTTTAAGTGGGATATTAAAGCACATACAGCTTTGCTTAATTTACTTAAAACTGAAGATTTTGACAATAATATTCTTGTTCTTGTTAATGTGGAACTAAATGCAAAAGAAAATAAACTTATAAATATTATTGATTGTTCTAAGCAAAAACCTTTTGAGATTTGCAATAGAGCTAATGATTTTTTTGAAAATGGAATAGACCGTGATGCACTCAATCTTCTTATAGAATATACAAATAGTGATATGGCAAGAATAGAAATAGAAAGTCAAAAACTAATGGCTTTTTGTGAAGATAAGAAAGTAAATATAAAAGATGTAGAAAATATGGTAGTAGAAGATTCTGATTTAAGAATTTATAATTTTGTAAATAGTATAATAAAAGGTGATAATACTACCGCTCTCAAACAATTGGAGAAATTGCAACAAAGAGGAGAAAGAAGCTCGGCAATGCTAGCTATGATTATTAGTCAGTATCGTAAAGTTTTTTATGCTGCACTTTCAAATAAGTCTGATATGGAATTGGCGAGCATATTCAAAATAAAGGAATATGCAATAAAAAAAGCAAGAGAGCTTAAGGGTTTGGGTGTAGTACGTATTAAGAATACTATAGAGATGCTTGTTAATTATGAAATGCTTTTCAAAACTGGAGAAATGACTGAAAAAATGGCTTTTGATTGTGCGATTTCTAAATTACTAGCTAAGGAGGTAAAATGAATAAACTTTTTTCTGATAAGATGATGGTAAAATTTAAAAAGGTGCCGAGTTGGGCTTGGGTGATATTGTTGGCTATTACTTTATTTTTTGCTAATGCCTATGCGACTATTGAGGGCTCAAAAACAATAACTGATATGGCAATAGCTAGTGTACCAAAAGAAGTAAATGTTAATTATAATGGACTTTTGTGGATGTTTGGTGTTTTTGAAACATTTATTTATGTCTTATTATTTGAAGTATTAGCTAAATGGGTTAGCCAATCATTAATTAGAAGATTTTTATTGACTATTGGCATAAAAGAAATGGTTATGCAAATAAGAATTGTATTAATAATTTGTAATTTTTTTATTGGTTTAGTAGGAATTACTAGCTTTTTTAGTCTAGATGTAGGCAATTTATTATATGCAATATTCCAATTTGCTATTTTGTCATTTATGTATGGTTGGTATTACGAATCATTCCGTAAAAAATATGTACCTGGTAGATTTCAAAGTATTTTGTTTGCTTATATAGCAAAATTGTTTATAGGTATTTACTTAATATTTAGTGCTTATGATTTCTTTTATTATATGGTACTTACCGAAAGTAATCTAAGTGTTATGGAAGCTGTTACATTAACTGTGGATGTAGTTATCAAATTAGCGATAGCCGTTGTTGCTTTTATGTATGACAAAAAGCATCTTAAAAAATCAGTAATTAATCCTACAAATATAAATAATCAAAATCAAAATAATAACAATAATAATAATAATTTTAAGATAAATGTAGACCCATTTAATTTTGATAAAATTAACAACACAAACGAAGAAAAAAAAGAAGATGACAAAGTCTTTAAGGATTTTGACCTCTAAAATTAAGGAGTAAAAATGAACAACAATTTCTATTGGGGTAATATATTTAGTTTAGTTCTTGTGGCATTTATAATTGTATTATTTGTGTTATTTTTTATTAAGAAAAGATCAATTAAATTATTAATAATATATGTTTCTACCGGATTATTTGTTGCTGGAGTAAATATATTAGGTTGGTTCTTTGAAGGTTTTGAAACGGCTGAACATATATCGGACTTGATTATGTTTACATTTATTGTTATTGCTATTATTGTTTATCAAAATGATTTCAAAGTCGTTTTTTCCAGATTAAGTACAGCAAGAAAAACTAGTAATGTTTTTGCAAGTGATGAAGAGTTGCAAACTGCTATTGAAGAGATAGTTAAGGCAACTCAAGTTTTGTCAAAAACAAGAATTGGTGCTTTGGTGGTTGTAGTACCAAGTCAAATTAGTCATCATATAATAGATAGTGGGATAAGAATGGATGCTTTGGTAAGTGCACAACTATTACAAAGTATTTTTAATACACACGCTCCAATTCACGATGGTGCAGTAATAATTAAGGGGAACAAAATACTTTCATCAGGTTGTTTCTTGCCGTTATCAAATTCTGCTAATATTGCTAAAGAATTAGGAACTAGACATCGTGCAGGAGTAGGTATAACAGAAGAAACAGATAATTTGAGTATAATAGTTAGTGAAGAAACAGGAATTATTAGTGTAGCAAAAGATGGAAGATTAAGTAGATATATCACACCAGAAAGATTAAGTGATATATTGCACGAGACATTCGGAGTAACAATAACAACAACTAGAACAAGTAATATAAGAAAATTATTCTAAAGATTAAGGAGTAAAAAATGAGTAAAGTAGTAAGACAAAGTGAAATTTTATTACCTCACAATGTAGATTTTGGAAAATGGGCTGTAATAGCTTGTGACCAATTTACATCGCAATTGGATTATTGGAAAAAGTTGGAATTATTTGTTGGAAATAATCCAAGCACATTGAATATTACATATCCTGAAATTTATTTAAATGACAATATGGAAAAAAGAGTAAATAAAATAAACAAAACTATGCAAGAATATCTTGACAATGATTTGTTTGATAAATATAATTCTTTTATATTGGTAGAAAGAATAGTTGATGGTGGTAAAAAAAGATTAAGTTTGGTAGTTAGTGTTGATTTAGAAGCCTATGATTGGAACCGTGTAAATACACAAATTAGGGCTAGCGAAGATACAATTTTGGAAAGATTGCCTGTTCGATTAAAAATTAGAAAAAATGCACCAATAGAACTTCCTCATATTATTTTGCTTATTGACGATGAAAAGAAAGATATTGTTGAAAAACTATATAAAAATAGAAAAAATTTACAAAAACTATATGATTTTGAGTTGAATATGGGCGGTGGACATTTAAAAGGCTGGAAAGTTGATAATTGTGAAGAAATAATTGATAAATTTGAAGGTTTATTAAATAAAGAATTACAAATTGCAAAATATGGACAAGATGCTAAAATAATGTTTGCGGTAGGTGATGGTAATCATTCTATGGCAACTGCTAAGCAACATTGGAACAACTTAAAAGAAAAACTAACAGAAGAAGAAAAAATTAATCATCCAGCAAGATTTTGTCTTGTTGAAGTATTAAATATTTATGATGATGGACTTAATTTTGAGCCAATTCATAGAGTTGTTAGTAAATATGATGATAAGTTTTTAGAAGATTTTGCTAAAATAATGAAAGGCGAAAGTAAAATTACTATTATAACTACTGAAAAGGATATAAAACTACCTTGTCCTAGTTCTAGTAGTCAGACTATTAAGTTAGTTCAAGAATTTATAGAAGATAGGCTTAAAAAAGGACTTGTAGAAGTAGATTATATACACGATGAACATCATACTCGTAAAGTAGTTGCGGATACTAACGGAATAGGTATTATTATGCCTGAATTTAGTAGAGAAGAATTATTTGATTATGTTGTTAATGTCGGTAATTTGCCAAAGAAAGCTTTTTCAATAGGTACTGCAGAAAACAAGAAATATTATATGGAGGCAAAAAAGATAAAATAAGATGAATATTAAAGTATGTAAATTTGGTGGAACTTCTATGGCTAACAAAGAAGCTATAGATAGAGTTAAAAAAATTATTTTAGGTGATTCAAGTCGCCGTTTTGTGGTAGTAAGTGCACCCGGTAAGAGATTTGGTGACGATATAAAAGTTACTGATTTATTATATGATTGTTTTGAAGAAAAAGAACAAACGGGTAAATGTTGTAATAATTTTAGTAATATTAGAACAAGATTTGAAGATATAGTTAGTGACTTAAATTTAGATTTTGACATAACTAAATATCTTGATGAAATAGAAGAAAATATAATTAATTCGGATACGCCTGATTATGCCGCTAGTCGTGGTGAATATTTAAGCGGACTAATAATAAGTAAGGTTTTGGACTTTGAGTTTATTGATGCAAAAGACCTTATCAGGTTTAACGGAAAAGGCGAGTTTGATGCTGAATATACAAATGATTTGGTATCTAAAAACTTATCAATTTCAAAAGGTGCGGTAATCCCTGGATTTTATGGGGTTTTGCCTGATGATACAATCAAAACTTTTACAAGAGGCGGAAGTGATTTTACTGGGGCAATTATTGCCCGTGGGGTAAATGCTGACCTTTATGAAAATTGGACAGATGTTGATGGGTTTATGGTAAGTGACCCAAGAATTGTAGAAAATCCAAAAATAATTAAATCTTTAAGTTATGAAGAATTGCGAGAATTAAGTTATATGGGTGCTAGTGTATTGCATCCACAAAGTACTTTTCCGCTTCAAAGTACTAATATTCCTATCAATATTAAGAATACTTTTGCACCTGATAAACCAGGTACACTTATACTAAAAGAAATAGTTTTTGATGAAAAAAGACCTATCGTTACGGGTATTGCTGGTCGTAAAAACTTTACTACTATTTTTATAAAAAAGGCAATGATGAATAATGATATTGGTTTTTGTCGTAAAATTCTTTCTGTATTGGAATATTATAATATTAGCTTAGAACATATGCCTACAGGAATTGATACAATGAGTTTGATTGTTGAAGATTCCCAACTTAAAGAAGGAATTGAATTTAAACTAATGGAAAGTATTCGTGGCAAGATTAATCCTGACCTAATTTATATACACAAGGGTATGAGTTTGATTGCTGTAGTTGGACACGGAATGAGCCATTCTATAGGTATTAGTGCGAAAATATTTGCTGCATTATCTGATGCTAAGATTAATATTCAAATGATTGACCAAGGCAGTAGCGAAATTAATATTATTATAGGTGTGGATAATTCGGAAATGAATAGAGCTATTGAGGCTATTTATTCTAAATGTTTCAAATAAGCAATATTTATCAATAAAATATTAAAAATAAAGAAGTAGGATTTACATTCTACTTTTTTTTTAATTTCTTACACTATCTTAATACTTTTCAAATTATTGTTTTTGTGATATAATTTTTATATGAAAAAATTAGTTAAAATAATTGTAGTATTTATGGTTTTGGTTGTGTCAATAGTGGCATTATTCTCTTACAACAAAAGTAAAGATTACTATGCAGAATATTTTAATGATTTTAGTAGTAATGTTGCTATAACTAAAGCGGAATCCAAATTAAATTTATCGCCTACAGTAAGCGTTTATTCTTATGATGCCGTTAATGAGTTATTTATTACAAAAAAAGCTATTACTAATGAATATTATCAAAATGATAATGATAAAATTTTATTTTTATTTGGTTTTGCGTCTATAAATGAAGAATATCAATCACCAGTTTTCAGCCATGTTATTAGCATAAAAGGAGACTATGCAATTGTGACTAAACCGATTGTTAGTTATGATGAAGATTTAGAAAAAAATGTTTTAATTAATATAATAGGTGTAGTAAAATTTAGAGGTGCAAACAAGGGCGATAAAACCGATTTTACGAACGAATATTGTAAATATAATGAAGCCTTTTCACAATTTTTATTCCTTGGTGATTATATTGTTTGCCCTAATAGCAAAGTATTCCCTAATTATATGGTAAATTATTCTACTTTTTATAGCTATATTGAAAAAGATAAATTGTTTGAAGAATTCAAAGTTGCTTGTGGCAGTCAATATGATTTGAAAGTTTATGATAATATTTTAGTATCTACATATAAGGGTTACGCTTATTTTTATTCTCTTGATAGTATGGCGCAAAATGGGTATTTGCAAAAAACTGAATATGATACTTATAAAGCTTTCCCCGAAGATGTAAATGATGATTATGCCGATAGTATTGAAATCCAAATAAATTATTTGGGTAATGGTCTTTTTGTAAGAACTTCAAAAATTACTAGTGAAAATATTTTTGAAGGTTATAACGTGATTTTTGAAGATTATGATTCTACAACATCAACGGCTACGACAATGTATGGCAGAGTAAAATCTGACCTTTATAATTATAATTCTAAAATGACAAATAATTACGATTGGTTGCTTGTAGATTCTGTTGCTAATAAATATACAATAGAGGCTTATCAAAATACAGTTGATATACTAAATAACAAAATTATTGCGGATTCTGTTAATGATAGATATCAGTATTATTTGCCAATGCTTAATCCTGCTACTTTTGTTAAAAATAATTATTCCATAATATATTTTTATTATTTCCCGGATATGGATAAGGGGGATTTTAATTATAAAATATCATTTTGTCTAATTGATGAAGATGGACAAATTGTGAGAATAAACGATTTGCTTATGCCACCAAAATTTACCGATGGTAAAGGATTGCAAAATGTAGACCCAACCTATGAAAGTTTGTTAGGTAATTTGCAATATACTACCTATAATAATGAATTAGTTGATTTATTAAAAATTGAGGACGGAGATAATTGTACTTATGAAACTTGTTATTTGCAAAGTGATGCAATAATTGCAATAAAATATGATTTTACAAACCTTACTAAATATTATGGTGCAATTGATGTGTCTACAGGTAGGCAAATTACCGATTTTAAATATATTGAAATGACACCTTTTTATGATGAGTATGCAATCGGGGTTGTCGCAAAAAATGGAGTTTATACAAATTATCTGATAAATAGAAATGGCGAAGAAACTCTAATAAATGATATGGTAAATATACGACAAGGCGTATATGTATACGCATCTCAAGTCGGTAAAATGGGTTTGAAAAATTATGCAGGTGATATTTTGATAAATGCAGTTTATGATAATTTGGAAGTTGTAGAAAGTTTTGATTATGAGGGTAAGCAAACAAGTTATGCTGTTGCTACATCTAATAGCAATACTTATATATATGCTTTAACATAAGCCTTATAATAATAGGAGTTTAACTTAAATGTCAGATTTTGATACAAAAATAGGCGGTTATGAATGTTTAGATGAAGCTGCTGAATTAATAAAGAGCGGAGAGCTTGTAGCATTCCCGACCGAAACTGTTTATGGTTTAGGGGCGAATGCACTTTCTAGTGAAGCTGTAAATAAAATTTTTATTGCTAAAAACCGTCCTTTTGACAATCCATTAATAGTGCATGTAGCAAATGTTGCACAAGCTAAAAAAATTGCTTATGTATCAAAAGAAGCGGAGGCACTTTTTGCTAAATTTTCCCCAGGTCCACTTACTATCGTTTTACCTAAAAAATCGTGTGTGCCTAAGGCGGTTACTGGAGAAATTCAAACAGTCGGAATAAGAATACCCAATAA
>JBAXZI010000012.1:0-38013 GCA_041670385.1 Clostridia bacterium
AAAGGTTTTGGTGGAGCTGGCGCTGGTGCTGGTGGTGGTGCTAATATGCAACAACTTATGAGGCAAGCTCAAAAAATGCAAGAAGATATGAAGGTTGCTCAAGATGAATTAGCAGATACGGAAGTTGTGGCAACTGCTGGTGGTGGTATGATAGAAGTTGTTATGTCTTGCGATAGAAAATTAAGTTCTATAAAAATTGCACCGGAAGCAGTAGACCCTGAAGATGTAGAAATGTTGGAAGATATGATAGTTGCGGGCATAAATGAAGCTATGAAAGAAGTAGAAGAAGAACAACAAAGAGTTATGGGACCACTAACAGGTGGACTTGGCGGGGGTTTGTTCTAAGCTATGGAAATACAAAGTTTAACAAAATTAATAGCCAAATTCCGCTCTTTGCCAGGTGTCGGTGCAAAAACTGCTACTCGTTATGCTTTTAGTATAATTGAGGGTGACAAACAAAACGCTAATGAATTTGCAAGTGCAATTGTTGAAGCATCGGAAAATATTCATTTTTGCAAAGAATGTGGCAATTTTACGGACAAAGATATTTGTGATATATGTAAAACCCGTAGTAAAGACACTATTTGTGTAGTTGCAGAACCTAAAGACATAATAGCATTTGAAAAAATGGGTACTTATAACGGCGTATATCATTGTTTACACGGAACTATTGATTTTCAAAAAGGTATTGGCGCTGAAGATATAAGAATAAAAGAATTATTGTCAAGGCTTTCTGGAGTTAAAGAAATTATTATAGCTACAAATCCTGATATAACAGGAGAACTTACAGCAACTTATTTATCCAATCAAATAAAACCGCTAGGAATAAAAGTCAGTAGATTAGCTTACGGTATTAGTATTGGAAGTGAAATAGAATTTGCAGATGAACTTACTTTGCAAAGGGCATTACAAGATAGAAGGGAAATTTAGTATAATAAGTTGCAAATTTACATTTGCTAGATAAATATAATAAATACATAAAAATAAAGCTATCAAAAACACACATTGTGTGTTTTTTGCATATATAAGGGAAATTATTATAGTCAAAAAAGTGATAACTAAAAGAATTATAAAGCTAAAAAATATATCGTGTAATCTAAAAAAGCATCCACACCACGCCATATTAAGTATTATTATAAAAAAAAGTAAAACCAAACTTTTGTGAAGTCCTTTTTTATAAAAACCTTCCGCAAGTAAAATAGCAATAAAATAATAACTAGCAAGCGTACAAAAACTATGCAAAGTAACGGAGAAAGAAGGCATTGCCAAATTTTGAAACCAAATAGAATTGGTTGTCACAAGAAGTGCATTTATACTGCTAAGAAATAAAATAATAACAAGTCCTATACTTAACAAAAGTATTCGTTTGTAGCTATCCATAAGTTAAACTTATGCGAGAAATCAAGTCATTATGATAATACAGCATTATATAAAACAAATGAAATAAATAAAATTATTTACTTTATAATTGACAATTAATAAATTATTTCTTATACTTATACAAGTTAACTGGGTATAGCGCAGCTTGGTAGCGCGCTTGAATGGGGTTCAAGAGGCCGGAAGTTCAAATCTTCTTACCCAGACCAAAAAAGAGGTTATAAATAATATAACCTCTTTTTTTTTATTTAATTATTATAGTTTGTAACTATTTGAATATACAAATTAATATTTATTTATATAAAAAAAAGCAGTTTTGTGACATACTTAGGTCGTGGGGAAAATTATGAGAGTTAGCAAGTCCTTATCATATTACAATCGTAAAATCATAAATGTAATTATTACTAACGATTGTATTATAGTTTGTTTTTTGGGATATTGTCAAGCAAAATATATAAATTGCTATATAATTGTATTTTTTCAATTTATCTAAATAAATGTTATTAAGTATTCTTGCTACATTTTTTTGAAGTAAAATAATTTTTTTTTTCAAGGGTAAGCAGTTTTGTGACTTACTTAGGTCGAGAAAATAATTATGAGTGCTAGCAAGTAGCTATAATTATAATTATAAAATTATAAAAGTAATTACTGCTAACGATTATTATTATATGTTAGTATAACTAACAAGTCAAGCAATTTTTTCATTTTTGTATTAAAATAGTTAGTATGAATAACATTGGTAAAAAATTAAAAGCATTGAGAAGTGAAAAAAATATCACTCAAAGCCAATTAGCTGAATTACTTAAGGTAAATAGAAGTCTAATTGCTCAATATGAGAACAACATAACGACACCAAGTTGCGAAAATGTAATTAAATTGGCGGTCTTTTATAATGTAACAACGGATTACTTGTTTGGTCTTACAAATGAATTGGGCGCTAAAACTAAAGAAGCAGAAAAACAAGAATTAGAATACAAATTATTCGTATTTAATAAAAAGTAAAAAAATTATTTAATTCAACAAATCTAACTTTTATAATTCAATATTATTTTTGTGATTTTTTTCAAGGGCAAGCAGTTTTGTGACTTACTTAGGTCGAGAAAATAATTATGAGTGTTTTGTAAGTTTGTAACGGAGGTTACACGATAACTAAATATTATATTTCTAACTTATAGAAATAATCGACAGAATAGACATATAATAGTGTCGCTATTTATTATTATCAATAACTATTAAATGGATTAATTACCATACTTTACTAATACCTATTGCCCTATACGAAAAGCCAATAATTAGTCATAAAGAACCGTTTTAAGTTGTAAATAATAAAGTTGTATAAATATAACAATTATAGTATAAGTTCTATGGCATAGAATTGTCAAGCACTTTTAAGAAAAATTCTTTATAATAGAATTATGAGCATTGGAATAAGATTATTAAATTTAAGAAAAGAGTTTGATAAAACTCAAAAAGAAATTGCTACTCAATTAGGAATAGCAAAAAATACGCTATGTCAATATGAAAAAGATACAGCTAAACCTAGTATTGAAATTTTAATTAAATTAGCAATACTATACAATGTGTCAACTGACTATATTTTAGGTCTTGAAAATGAAATAGGTGCTAAAACAAAAGAAGCAGAAAAACAAGAATTAGAATACAAATTATTTGTATTTAAGAAAAAATAAATTTACTATACATTGCTGGGGGAACTATGGAAGAAAATAAAAATATATGCAAAAGATGCGGAAAAGAAAAAGAATATCCAGAACAGCCACTATGTTTAGATTGTTATAGATTAGAAAAACATTTATGTCGAGACTGTGGCAAACCTTTAGATAAAAATTACCCAAATTCAAAATATTGTTTTAATTGCGTTGGTAAACATTTTAAGACATTTTAAATACTTAGACTTGATATAAAATAAATAAATTAATACTAAGGAGAAAATTATGAAATGTATAAAATGTGGCAAAGAAACGGAAGGGAATTTTGCATTATGCAAAGATTGTATAAAAAAATCACCAAGCACTGAAAGTTACCTCATGGCTGGCGATTTAAAATCAGATAATCTTGAGACTAAAGAAAAACCCAATTATAGGTTTACAGTAAATTGTGATGGGAAAAAGTCTGTTTTTAAATTAGTTAACCCAGAAGATAATGTTATTTTTAAAAAATATATTAATGATAATTATAAAATAAAAAGTAAAACTTATTGGTGTAGCACACAAGAACCAGATGGTCACTTCTCGACATCTTTATTTTTTATAAATGTATTTAATAGATTAAATAAAGTTATTAAACAATTTGATCTTGAAGTAGTACAAATTTTAAAATCATAGTCTAGGCATTTTGACCGGTCTTTTTATTCACATTATTGATATTAGTTCTATAAAAAACATATATATAATATAATTTATGCAAATCCATAGAATGCAAATTAGGTATTTTATCAATATTTTTAATACTAATAGTTTGAAAATATTTTAAGATTACACTAGATGAATTTATTTGAATATCAAAATTTAGAATTTTTTTACCATAATTTTGGCAAAGGGGGAATTTAGGTAAGTTGTGAAACCTAATTTTTCGTAGAACTTTATAGCACGCACATTATTATTGCTTACGCCCAAATTTATTCCCGTAACGCCTTTTTCTTTTAGGTGGGTAATAAGGGTACTAATTAATTGTTTACCAAAGCCTTGTGATTGTGCGACCTTAAGTAAATCTATATGTAGGTGGGCGGGATATAATTTGCCTACCTTTTTATCTATTGTGTTTAGCGTAATCCATTTTGTTAGGAATGCTATAAAAGAAAGTTTTTTGATTTTGGGTAAGAATACTTTTTGGAATGTCTTTTTATATTCGGTAAAGTCCTCACTGCAAATTATGTATCCGACTGCTTTGTCTTCTTCATCAGCTACTACAAAGCAATTATCTTTTTCAAATTCTGTATAATAATCATTATAAAGCAAAGTTAGCAATATGCGACCATTGTTGTTTTTTTGCATAGGTGCTGTTGCTATACATATTTTGCGTAAATTTTCTTTGTCACCAACTTGATATTTTCTTATTTGCATAGTATAATAATATAAATCCTTAACAATATTTATACTAATGCTATCATTATTTAATAAAAATGTCAAACTGGAGGAAATATTGTGAAAAGAAAAATTATGAGTATTATCGCTATAATATCTATTATGGCCATTTATTTTTGTCTAGTTGCAGCAACGACTGCTAATGATGATAATTATAAGGCGGCTTGGCCTAATACACATTTTTATGAAACAGCATCATTAGAAAGTGATGTTATTGCTATAATTCCACAAAATGCACCAGTTGTAAAAATCGATGATGCTTTTTTAGTAGATGACGATAATTGGCAAAAGATAGAATACAATTCGCAAGTTGGTTATGTTTTGGCTAGTGATATTTTTTGTAGTAAAGAACTAAAAGAACTTACATTTAACCACGCTAGGGCAAAATCAACGCATTTAGGCGATAAAATAAATATGTATCTTTCCAATTCTACCGATAGTGAGATAGTCCTTACTATTAATGATGGCGAAAAGATGGATATATTAATTGAAGATGTTGACTATGGAGAGTTTTATAAGGTTGATTATAAGGGGAATAAATATTTTGTAGATAAGGATAATGTGACTACCTCGCTTAGTTCTAATCAAGCGTTGGCATTAATTATTATTGGTGTTACTGTGCTACTTTCAGTAATTGTAGCAATTGCCTATTTTTCACTTCGTAAAAAAAAGGCAACAAAGTAAAAAATTTGTGTCAATAAATGTCCTTAAACTCTTGTAAATAACAAATTATAGTGGTATAATCAATAACTGGTCGGGAAATGTAATAACCGAACTATATTAATAACATAAATACCTTAGAAAGGAGTTTTAAATTATGAACAAACTTACAATCCGTGACGTAGAAGTAGGTGGCAAAAGATGTCTAGTTAGATGTGACTTTAATGTTCCTATGAAAGATGGCGTTATTACCGATGACAATCGTATTAATGGTGCAATACCTACTATTAAGTATTTAATGGAAAAAGGCGCAAAAGTAATTTTGTGTTCTCATATGGGAAAACCACATAACATTTTTACCGAGGGTTTCGGACTTAACAAGAAAGAAAAGAAATTAGTAGCCGCTTTACCTGAAGCAGAGCAAGCACAAAAAACAAAAGAAATTTTGGCTGCTGCTATGGTAAAAGATGCAAAGAACCTTACCTTAAAACCAGTAGCTGATAAGCTTAATGAAATTTTAGGGAATAAAGTTACTTTTGCTACTGATATTGTTGGCAAAGATGCGAAAGCTAAAGTTGCTGCATTAAAAAATGGCGAATGTGTTTTACTAGAAAATTTGCGTTTTGACGCAGGTGAAGAAAGCAGAGGCGAAGAGCTATGCAGAGAACTTGCAAGTTATTGTGATATCTTTGTAAATGATGCTTTTGGTACTGCTCATCGTAGCCACGCATCAACCGCTGGTATAGTAGAATTGGGTTTTGTAAAAATTGCTGTATGCGGATTTTTAATAGAAAAAGAATTGGCTGTTATGGCTGATGCTTTAGATAATCCAGTACATCCTTTTGTTGCTGTATTAGGTGGTGCTAAAGTTGCTGATAAACTTAAAGTTATTGATAATTTGCTTGAAAAATGCGATAGCTTAATTATTGGTGGTGGAATGGCTTATACCTTCTTAGTGGCTCAAGGTTATGAAGTAGGTACTTCTCTTGTTGATAGTGATAAAGTAGACTATTGTAAAGATATGTTGGCTAAAGCAGCAAAATTAGGTAAGAAAATTTATTTACCAGTTGATGCTGTTATTGCTAAAGAATTCCCAAATCCTATTGATGCTGAAATTGCTGTTAGCGTAGTAAATGCTGATAGTATTCCTGCCGATATGATGGGACTTGATATTGGACCAAAAACCGCTGCAAATTATACCAATGCTATTAAGGGTGCAAAAACTGTAATTTGGAATGGACCTATGGGTGTATTTGAAAATTCTATTTTAGCAAAGGGTACTATTGCTGTTGCTAAAGCTATGGCTGAAGCTACTGGAGCTACTACTATTATTGGTGGTGGAGATAGTGCTGCTGCTGTAAGTCAACTTGGATATGCATCAAATATGACACACATTTCGACTGGTGGTGGTGCATCTTTAGAACTATTTGAAGGAAAAATACTTCCTGGAATAGCTTGTCTTAACGAAAAAAAATAACAACGAATAAAAAATTAATAATATATACGAGAAAAAAAGGAGAAATTAAATGAAAAAAAATATCATTGCCGGTAACTGGAAAATGAACAATACACAAGCTGAAACTAAAATTTTAATTGAAAAATTAAAACCTTTAGTAGCAAAAGCTGATTGTGAAGTAGTATGTTGTGTACCTTTTACAAACATTGAAGCAGCTAGAAAGGCTGCAAGAGGTTCTAACATTCAAATAGGTGCTCAAAATATTCATTGGGCTGAAAAGGGTGCTTTTACTGGAGAAATTTCAGCAGATATGTTGAAAGAACTTAAAGTTAAATATGTAATTACTGGTCATAGTGAAAGACGTCAATATTTTGGTGAAACTGATCAAACAGTTAATCTTCGTACAAAAGCAGCACTTAATGCTGATATGAAAGTTATTGTTTGCGTAGGAGAATTACTAGAAGAAAGAGAAAGTGGAAAAACTAATGAAGTTGTTACTCGTCAAACAGTAGAAGCTTTGAAAGATATCACAAAACAAGAACTTAAGAGAATCGTAATCGCTTACGAACCTATTTGGGCTATTGGTACTGGTAAAACCGCTACACCTCAAGAAGCTAATGACACAATTAAGGTTATTAGAAGAGCTGTAAGAAAAATTTATGGTAGAGCAAGTGCTGCTTCACTTCGTATGCAATACGGTGGTAGTATGAACCCAAGCAATGTTGATGAATTAATGGCTATGCCACAAATCGATGGTGGTTTAATCGGTGGTGCTGCTTTAGTTGCTGAAAAATTTGAAAGAATAGTTAATTATAAGGTTGTTGAATAATCTTACATATTAGCAAAAGTTAGAAAATTGTAAATGGTGCATATCTTTGCAATAAAAGATTTGCATCATTTTTACTTTATTGAGAGGAATAAAAAATATGAAAAAAATTTTTGGATTGATTATTTTAGATGGCTTTGGTATTAGTACTTGTGTTAAGGGTAATGCTATAGCAGCTGCTGGAGTACCTTATTTTAGGTCTTTAATGGATAATTATCCTCATACTTTAATTGGTGCTAGTGGACTTGATGTCGGCTTGCCTGATGGACAAATGGGGAATAGCGAAGTAGGTCACTTAAATATGGGTGCAGGTAGAGTCGTTTATCAAGCACTAACCCGTATTACAAAAAGTATTAAAGATGGCGATTTTTTTGAAAATGAAGCCTTACTTGTTGCTATTCGTGACGCAAAGAAAAATGGTAAAAAATTGCATACTTATGGATTACTAAGTGATGGTGGTGTGCATTCTAATATAGAACATTTATTTGCTGTAATTAAATTAGCAAAAAAAGAAGGTCTTGACAATATTTATGTTCATTGCTTTTTAGACGGTAGAGATGTTCCACCAACAAGTGGCGCTGATTTTATTAATCAACTTACCGAATTTATGGCTAAAGAAAATTTTGGTGAAATAGCTAGCGTTATGGGCAGATTTTTTGCAATGGATAGAGATAACCGTTGGGAGAGAGTAGAAAAAGCCTACAATGCACTTACTTTAGGTATTGGACAGCAAGTAAACGATGCTAATACTGCAGTTCGTGAAAGCTATGAAGATGGAGTAACTGATGAATTTTTAGAACCAAAAATAGTTATGAAAAAAGGGAAACCTGTTGCACTAATTGAAAAGGGTGATAGTATAATTTTCTTTAACTTTAGACCTGATAGAGCTAGAGAAATAAGTCGTGCTTTTATTATGAAAGATTTTGATAATTTTGAAAGAATATCAGGATTTTTAGCACCTAATTATGTAGGTTTTACCCAATATGATGCTAGTTTTGAACCATTTTTAGGTGTAGCTTTCAAACCACAACCTATGAATAATACTCTTGGTGAAGTTTTGGCAAATAATGGTAAAAAACAATTGCGTATTGCTGAAACTGAAAAATATGCTCATGTAACTTTCTTCTTTAATGGTGGAGTAGAAGCTCCAAATGAAAATGAAGATAGAGTGCTTATTCCTTCGCCTAAAGTTCTTACTTATGATTTGCAACCAAGTATGAGTGCAATGGAAGTAGCAAAGCAAGCTGTTATAAGAATTAAAAGTGGCGAGTATGATTGTATGATTCTTAATTTTGCAAATTGCGATATGGTCGGACATACCGGTATTTTTAAGGCTGCAGTTGAGGCTGTTACAACAGTTGATAATGCCCTAAAAATAGTAATGGAAGCAATTAATGAGGTGGGCGGTGAGGCTATTATTACGGCTGACCACGGAAATGCGGACAAGATGTGTGAAGAAGACGGATGTCCATTTACAGCACATACCACAAACCCTGTTCCTGTAATTATTGTAAGCGAAGCTAAAGCTGAATTACGAGATGGCGGAGTGCTAGCAGACATAGCACCTACATTATTACAACTTATGGATATTGAAAAACCAATTGAAATGAGTGGAAAATCTTTAATAAAATAACTTATTTAACAAAAATACGACACTTTGTTTTAGGAAGTGTCGTATTTAATTTATTTTTCAAAAAAGTCTTGCAAATTAAGTCTATATATACTATAATACTATCATGTGTATAGTTCACAGAATGTAATTAAAGGAAGTGTTTTAGAACACTATTTGGTAAAATAATGACTCGTTTATTTGTACATTTAAAGCCTATGGTTAAGTTTTTATTAGTAGCTATTGTGCTTCTCGCTTCTTCAGCTATGGCAGAATTATTCTTGCCACAGATGATGAGTGATATTATTAATGATGGTATATATTTAGAATATGAACCTATGTACGAGTACGAATCAATGATTAATCCTTTTGGAGAAATTGATGTTTCCGGTGATTTAGACGGATTCGAAAAAGACAAAATACCAGTTTTTGAAATGAAAGATGGGTTTTCAACCTCTGATTTAAAAACTGTTTGGAACAGACAATTTAATTCTTTTCAAATGCAATTCAATTTTATGGATATACCTGTAACGGATTCTCGTGAGTTATTTAACGAGGTTCTAATTCCATTTATGGATTCCTTGAAAGATTATCAAATGTATAAAATGCAAGAAAAATATCGTGCTAAATATAATGATAATAGCATAATCGTAGATGGTTATGAGGATTATGAAGAGGCTGATAAAATAAAAGTTCGTGAAGCTATCAGTAATCTTATAGATTATGATTCACTAATTGCGGCAAATGGCAGTGCAATTGATATTGATACTTTCCTAACTATATATGATGAAGAAAGTGAAGACAGTGAAGATAAGGCTGATGTTTGGGAAAATGAAGATGCAAAGCGTTTACTAACTAGTTGCGTACTATGTATGAAGCATAGTAGCAATGGTAACCTTTTACCAATTCCAACCACTACTATAAACGGAGAAACCGTTAGAGTAGAAGTAGATGCAATGGGTTATGCTCTTGACAAAAGCCAAATAACATATGTTTATGATGATGAAATAGAAAGATATACCGCTTTTCCTGATTATGAAATTATATTATGCAACAAAGTATTAGGTGTTGCTCACATATATAAAGATGGTCAAAAATGGTATAAAAATAAATTAGGTATGAATCAAAAAGATATCGATTTGGCAGTAGGTGCAAACGCTATTCCCAAAACTGGTATTGATAAAATATTAGATAGCTTGCATTTATCTGAAGTCGGAAATACCTCTGATGCATTAAGCAAAAAAATTGATAAAACCGCTGAGGAATGGATTACTCCTGATGGTGTTTGTATTCAAACCTCTAATATGAATTTTATTTTGAAAAGAGGTATAACAATGTTGTGCCTTACTATTTTGGCTTCTATATTCACAATAATAGCAATGGCGTTTATTAGTAAAATAGTAGCTTACTTCAGTAGAATTCTTCGTAGTATGGTATTTAGAAAAGTAGAAAATTATTCTTTAGTAGAGTTTGATAAATTCTCAACAGCAAGTTTAGTTACTCGATCTACTAATGATATAAATCAAATACAAAACGTATTTTTAGTAATTTTGCGAACCACATTGTCTGCACCAGTAACAATTATTGGTGGTTTTATATTCTCATTTAAGGCGAATATTTCTATGACAATGGTTCTTGTTTATATCTTGCCAATTCTATTTGCATCGGCAGGAGTAGCAGCAAAGATATGCCAACCATATTTTAAGGTTATCCAACGAAAGGTTGATCAACTTACTTTGATTATGCGTGAAGGCATAACAGGAATTAGAGTTGTTAGAGCATATAACAAACAAAAACTAGAAAAAGATAGGTTTAATGTTGTAAATGTAAGTGTTACACGTTCTGCAGTTGTTTTACAAAGATATAGTGCGGTATTAGTTCCTCTTATTAATATTTGTCTTAACTGTGCAACAGTAGGAATATTCTGGAGAGCAGCTAAACAAGTAGCTAATGATACAATGACTGATGTAGGAAGTATGCTAGAGGTTAGTTTGTACATAACTCAAATAGCAATGGCAATGGTATTCGTTGCAAGTGCTGTAGTTATTTATCCAAGAGCAGTTGCGTCAGCAGAAAGAATATTGCAAGTATTAGATACCGAGACACAAGTCAAAGATGTAAAAAATGCAACTAATAGTAGTGATGGTTCGGGTACTGTAGAGTTTAAAGATGTTTGCTTTAAGTATACAGAAAAGGCAGATAATAATATATTAGAAAACCTAAATTTCAAATGTCAAAAAGGCAAAGTAACAGCAATAGTTGGTGGTACGGGAAGTGGTAAGAGTTCTATTATTAATCTAATACCACGTTTTTATGATATTACTTCAGGTAGTATTTTAATTGATGGACAAGAAGTAAATACTTATCCACAAGATGAATTGCGTAAAAAAATCGGTTTTGTACCACAAAAAAGTATGTTATTTAGTGGCACAATAGAAGAAAATTTGCGTTATGGTAAAGAAGACGCTACTGAGGAAGAAATGTGGGAAGCATTGCGTATTGCGCAAAGTGACACATTCGTTAAAGAAAAAGAGGGGCAATTAAAATACCCTGTAGAACAAGGCGGACAAAACTTTAGTGGTGGTCAAAAACAAAGATTGGCAATAGCTAGAGCAATTGTTAGACGTCCTGATATTTACATATTTGATGATAGCTTTAGTGCATTAGATTTTAAAACGGATAACCGTTTGCGTAATGCCTTATCTAAAGTTACACAAAATAGTATAACCATTATTGTAGCACAAAGAGTTGGTACAATTATGGAAGCAGATGAAATACTAGTATTAGATAATGGCAAATTGGTCGGCAAAGGTAAGCACGAAGACCTAATTAGAAATTGTCCAATGTATCGTGATATAGCATTGAGCCAAATGAGTGAGGAGGAACTAGGACTATGAAAGATAATGACGAAATAGTAAAGGTTCAGGAAGAAGGTGTTTCCTCAGTTGGCAAAATGGATATGGCTGGTGCTTTTGGCGCTAGTTCGATAAATGTTAAAAAAGTTCAAGGTGCAGAAAAATTTGGGAAAACTTTAGTAAGATTAGTAAAATATATGCGTCCCGAACTTATTGCTTTATTGTGTATGATTATATTGGCTGCTGTCGGTGCGTGGTTTGCTGTTTGGGTACCAGATATCTTAAAAAAAGTAACTAATCACTTAATCGAAAGTATTCAATATTTTAAGGAAGTTGATTTAAGTTATGTAGGACAAATTTGTTTGACTGCGGGTGCCTTGTATTGCTTAAATGCGTTATTTATGTTAATAAGTGGATTAATAGCTGCGTCAATGGCACAACATGTCGTACGTAGAATGCGTTTTGATATTAAAAGGAAACTAGACAAAGTACCATTATCATATTATGATTCAACAACAACGGGAGAAATTCTTTCAAGACTTACTAATGATGTAGAAATGGTAGCGGTTACTCTGCAAGATACAATTAATCAAATAATAAATTTGGTAATGACTGTTTGTGGTGTTTTGTTTATGATGTTTAGAATTGATTGGCTACTAAGTGTAATTGCAATTTGTAGTGTGCCAGTACTTATGATAGTAACAAAACTAATTATTAAACGAAGTCAAATACAATTTGCAGAACAACAAAATTTGATAGGTAAAATAAACGGACATGTAGAAGAAATGTATGCAGGACATAGAGTGGTTTTACTTTATAACCATAGAGATAAAAGTATAGAAGAGTTTGAAGTTACCAATACAGAATTGTTAAAAACAACAAGGAAAGCACAATTTTTAGCAGGTATTATTTTACCTTGTATCAAATTTGTAAACAACTTGTCATATGTCGCTGTTTGTGTATTTGGTGGACTTAGAGCAGGTTTGGGTATTATAAGTATAGGTGATATACAAGCTTGTATCCAATATACAAGACAATTTGCACAACCTATAGAAAATGTTAGTAATATAGCTAGTACAATACAATCGGCAATAGCTAGTGCAGAAAGAGTTTTCAAAATGCTAGACTTAGAAGAAATGATTCCTAATAAAGAGCATATGGATGTTTCAAATTTCCAAGGTACTGTTGATTTTGAACATGTTGATTTTAGTTATGCAGATGATAATCCATTAATAACTGATATGAATTTACATGTAAATGCGGGTGAAAGTATTGCTATAGTAGGACCTACTGGAGCTGGAAAAACCACACTTGTCAATTTATTGATGAGATTCTATGAAACTAATAGTGGTGAAATTAAAGTTGATGGTGTGAATATTACTGATATGCATCGTGATGATTTGCGTAGCTTATATGGTATGGTTTTGCAAGATACATGGCTATTTAAGGGCACTGTTGCGGATAATGTTAAATATGGTAACGATTCTTGTAGTAGGGAAGAAATTATTGAAGCGGCAAAGAAAGCCCATGCACATGAATTTGTTATGAGTATGGAAAATGGCTATGATACCGAACTTAATGATGATGCAAGTAATATAAGTCAAGGACAGAAACAATTACTTACAATAGCTAGAGCAATCTTGAAAAATCCTAAAATTATCATCTTAGATGAAGCAACAAGCAGTGTAGATACTCGTACAGAACAATATATCCAAAGTGCAATGCTCGCAATGATGGAAGGAAGAACAAGTTTTGTTATTGCTCATAGATTATCTACGATAAAGAGTGCCGCAGTAATATTAGTTATGAATTCCGGCAATGTAATAGAACAAGGTAATCATGAAACATTAATGGCGAAAGGTGGTTTTTATAAGAGCTTATACGAATCACAATTCCAAGGTAATAGTATAGATGATTTTGATGAAGAAGATATAACTGGATTTATCCAAACATAAAACTTAAAAGGGCGAAAATAATAATATTCTCGCCTTTTTTATTTGCCATTAGTAAATAAATATGTTAAAATAAGTTTACAATTACAGGAGAGAGATATGCCTACTTTTTTTACTGAAATATTTGATGAACCGAATGCAGTAGCCCCTTTAGGGCTAATTGTTTTAGAAGGAGCCGATGTTCTAGGTAACAAGATTGATAAATATCTTGTTAACTGGTATAATAGGGATCTTTCAAAGAAAAAAGCTGATTTCCAAAAAAAAGAAACTTTTATTATAAAATCATCTTGTCCTAGATTTACTACAGGTGATGGTAAAGGTATTATTGAAGGAAGCGTAAGAGGCAGAGATTTATATATAATAACCGATATAGGTAATTATAATAAATGTTATAATATGTTAGGGTTTAGTAATCATATGTCCCCTGATGACCATTATGCGGATTTGAAAAGAATTATAAGTGCTGCTGGTGGTAAGGCTGAAAGAATTACTGTAATTATGCCTATTATGTATGGTGGTCGGCAACATCGTCGTAATGCAAGAGAATCTTTAGACTGTGCACAAATGTTGCAAGAATTGTACGCTATGGGTGTTAGTGAATTAGTTACTTTTGATGCGCATGACCCAAGAGTGCAAAATGCAGTCCCACTAATGGGATTTGACAATTTTTATCCTACATACCAAATTTTGAAAGTATTATGTGCAAATTATCCAGATTTAGATTTTAATAAGAATAGTTTTATGGTTGTTAGTCCAGATGAAGGAGCTATGCATAGAAATATATTCTTTGCTTCAGTTTTGGAAGCGGATTTAGGTATGTTTTATAAGAGAAGAGACTATACTACTGTAGTAAATGGTCGTAATCCAATTGTTGCTCATGAATATATTGGTAGTAGCGTAAAAGGAAAAAATGTAATAGTTGCTGATGATATAATAGCTACGGGTGAAAGTATGTTAAAATTATGTAAACATCTTAAAGCTGATGGCGCAGAAAAAATATTTTTAAATGCAACATTTTCAATATTTACGGAAGGTGTAGAGAAGTTCCAAGAAGCGTATGATCAAGGTTTGTTTACTGCAGTTGTTAGTACTAACTTAACATATACAGACCCAGAATTAAAAACAAAATCTTGGTTTATTTCAGCCGATTTAAGTAAATATATTGCCTATATTATTGCTTATTGTAACCAAAATAAATCAGTAGCAGATTTATTAAGTAGCAACGAAAGAATACATCAACTTTTGAAGAGATAAAACAAAAATATTTACTTTTAAGAATAATGCAAATAGTAAATAATATTGTTAAATAGCAATTATTAATGCTTTTTTGCTATTATTTTACATTTTTGATGTTGACAAAACAATTTATTTTTGGTAAAATTAATTCAAGAAGTAAAGTTTTTTATGTTTATGATATATTGTTTTTATCATAGCAAACGAATTCAAGATGATTTTAATTATAAATTTAATATAAGAAATTAATAATTTTTTATGTCAAATTTTATATTTATTATAAACTCAAATGGAGGAATAATGGAAAAATTAGTATTTTTCAGTGACAAAGAACTCAATGATCAAACAATCGGAGTCCTCAGACCTTACGCACGTTCTTTAGGTCTCAAGCCAGGAACTAAAAAGAAGGCAGATCTAATAGCAGAATGTTTGGATAGGATAACTGAAATAAAAAAAGGTTCCTATGTAATGAATAATCAACATCATAAACAAGTTGGGAGACCAAGTAATAGTAATCAAAATTTAATTTTTAAGCAAGATGATTCATTTTTTGAATCAGAATCCAAGGAAAGTATGAGAGAAAATAAAAAAGAAGTTGCTAGCGTAGTAAAAAAAGAAGCTAATACTGTAGCAAAAAAAGAAGCTAATACTGTAGCAAAAAAAGAAACTGCAAGCGTAGTAAAAAAAGAAGCAAAAAAACTAGTTGACAAAGAAGAAATTCAAAAAGTTGAAGTTGTCAATGTAGATTTAAATGAAGATGAAAATTTATCAGATAAGCCTGATGAAAGAAAAAGTCAGGATAGGTCAGTTAATAATAATTTTCATAAAAAAGATAATAATAAAGAACCGTCTATTGAAGATTTTGAAATAAAAGAAGGCGTTTTGGAGATTATGCAAGATGGATATGGTTTTTTAAGAGCAAAAAATTATGAATCAAGCAGTTTTGATGCATATGTATCAGCTCAAAAAATAAAAAAATGTGCATTAAGACGTGGCGATTGGATAAAAGCTGAAGCAAAGAAGACTTGTGAAAATCGTCCAGCGGGTGTAATAAATATTCTTGAAGTAAACGGAAGAGATTTAGAACAATCGTATAATCGTAGAAATTTTGATACGCTAACACCAATTTATCCAGAAGAGAGATACAGATTAGAGATACCTAATGTAAATAATGATTTTGCCATTAGAGCAATTGATATGATAGCCCCTATCGGTAAAGGACAAAGAGCAATGATTGTTAGTCCACCGAAGGCAGGTAAAACAACATTATTGAAAAAAATAGCTAATAGTATAAGCGTAAATTATCCAGAAGCTCATTTATTGGTATTGCTAATTGATGAAAGACCTGAAGAAGTAACGGATATGCAACGTTCTATTAAAGGTGAAGTTGTTTATTCAACTTTTGATGAAATGCCAGACCATCATACAAAGGCAGCCGAACTAGTGCTTGATAGAGCCAAAAGATTGGTAGAGCTTGGGGATAATGTAATTATTCTAATGGATAGTTTGACAAGGCTAGCAAGAGCCTACAACCTTACTATAGCTCCTACTGGAAGAACATTATCTGGTGGTATCGATCCGGGTGCATTACACAGTCCTAAAAGATTCTTTGGTGCAGCTAGAAATATAGAATTTGGCGGAAGTTTGACAATTATTGCTACTGCTTTAGTAGATACAGGCAGCAAGATGGATGATGTTATTTACGAAGAATTCAAGGGCACAGGTAATATGGAAGTGCATTTAGATAGAAAGCTTAGTGAAAAACGTATATTCCCTGCTATTGACCTTAATAGAAGTGGTACAAGAAGAGAAGAACTTTTACTTACTCCACACGAAATGCAAGCTATTTGGGGAATGCGTAAAATCCTTAGTGCAGGCGATGTATCAGAATCGACTGAAAGACTAATAAACAGTATGTTGAAAACAAAAACTAATGAAGATTATTTCAAAGTAATAGAAAATTATATGAAACGTATCGAATCATTAAAAAAGCAAGGACATACAATCAAATAAAGTAATTATTAATTAAAACATTATTAATTAAAACATTATTAATTAAAACATTATTAATTAAAAAACCACATAATAATTGAATTATGTGGTTTTTTTTAGGAATTATAATAGTGAAATTTATTATTTTTTGGTATCTTCGTGATATTGAGCTACTTTTTCACTCATTTTAATTATTGCAGTACTAAACTTTTCTAATGTGTTCATATCTAAATCTTCGTATTTATCATTAGAAGTATGATAATAATTAGTTGCTACTGGATTTTGTGCTATCATAGTTACTGTAGGAATGCCTTTGCGGCAAAATGGAGTAGAATCACAACCGCCTACTGGATTATAAATTTGTCCACCTTTTCTTCCAACTTCTTGCATACTTTCGCAAGCCATTTTTATCATATTATCATCAAAATGAGTACCTAACCATAAATCGCCTTTTACTGCATAAAAATGTTCAAAATCTCTAATAGAATCTATATTAACTACATAAAGATTGTTTAACATACCGTCATTTTCGTGTTGCTTACAAAACGCTAAACTACCTTTTAGCCCTGCTTCTTCCGCATCTAAAGCTGCACAAATTATGCGACAATTTTTAGGCTGTTTATCAGGATTTTCTTTATAATAATTTGCCACTAATATAGAAAAACCAACGCCGGTAAGATTATCCATAGCGCCGGGTGAAGCTTTTGTTTTATCCCAAGATAGATATTGGCATAAAAATATTGTACCAGGAATACAAAGCAACGGAAGAACATATAGTACTATTTGAAAAACACTAGCACCAGCTCCTATAAAAAGAAGTGGACCAACTATTATTCTAACTAAACTTATTATTGCGGCAGTTAATACACTTCCGACACCTATGCCCGTTTTGATAGGCACAGTTTTAGCATTTTTTAAGCTATGATTCCAACACCAACTACTATCTTTGTGTCCACTAAACATTATACTATATTCTGCTTCTTCGCCGTTTGCCGGTTCTAATGTGGAATATACATTGTGGCTTGTTTCTTTTTTGAATAAAAAGTCAAATACACCTTTATAAGTAAATATTTGAAATATAGCGAATACTAAACAACTTATACATACAACAAAAGGGATAATTGGACTAATAAATCCTAATAAAATACTAGGTAATGAAAAATATCCGAGTAAAGATATAGCTCCGATTGAAGCACGTGGTGCAAAAGTAAAAGGTTCGACTATTGCCTTATTGCCCGTTGCTTTTTCCATTTTTTCAGTAATTATAGGAATAGACATAGCCTCTTCTTCACTTCCGGGAAGCCTAGGGCCTGTCGTATCAATTACTTTTTTTACAAAATCATATACAAATTCTGCACTTTGCTTTTCAAAATTCATTTTATTCTCCTTTGTTACATAATACAATATTATTATAAGGTATGATGTTAGAATAATCAATAAGGATATAAGCATATAAATTAGACAATTTGATTGAATTGTCTTAAAAAAGTACATATTATGATAAGACAATTTGAGACATTTGTACAACTAGATATTGACCACTATATTTGTGTGTGATAAAATAACTATAAACATAATAAAAATACTATTGTTGGAGGTAGATAATGAATAAAGATAATAAAGACATTTTAAAAGATGAATCACGTTGGGAAAAAGTTCAACTTGATCCTAATTATGGTATTTCTAGATGGGAAAAAGCAGATAGAATTAATGAAAGATTGGAAAATATGAGAGCTCAACCTATTTATGATGTTAATGATGATGCATTAAAGGGTATATTAGATTTTTATGATAATAAATGTGGTAAATCTAAAGAAATAACGACTAAGGCTAAAGAATTTATTCCAGGTGGAGTACAACATAATCTAGCATTTAACTATCCATTCCCAATATGTGTAACTCAAGCAAAGGGTGCATATATGACCGATATGGATGGTAATAAATATATTGATTTTTTACAAGCAGGTGGTCCTACTATACTAGGTAGTAATAATGATGTAGTTCGTACAAAAATTAAAGAATTATTGGATAACTGCGGACCGGTTACTGGATTATTCCACGAAGCTGAATATCTAATAGCTAGTGAAATAAATAAACATATGCCTAATGTAGAAAAATTCCGTATGCTAGGAAGTGGTACAGAAAGTGCTATGGCAGCAGTTAGAGTTGCTCGTTGTGCTACTGGAAAGAAAAGATTAATTAAGGTAGGCGGAGCTTATCACGGTTGGTCTGACCAAATGGTATATGGACTAAAAGTTCCGGGAACTCGTAATTTCTTAGAAAGCTATGGAATTCCTTCAAAAATGTTTGCCTATATTGACGAAGTACGCCCAAATGATTTAGATATGTTAGAACATTTTTTGAAGAGAAATAAATCACGTGGTGGCACTTGTGCCGTACTTATAGAACCAGTTGGTCCAGAAAGTGGAACACGTCCTGTTGATTATTATTATAATCAAGCAGTTAGACAACTTTGTGATAAATACGGTTGTTTGTTTATTATGGATGAAGTAGTTACCGGGTTTAGAGTAGGTCTAGGCGGCTCTCAAGGATTCTTTAATGTAAAACCTGACCTTACTATTTTTGGTAAAATTGTTGCTGGTGGATATCCTGCAGCTGGTGGTGTTGGCGGTAAAAAAGAATACGTTGACTGTATGGCAGCTGGTGTTGCTAGTGGTATGAAGAGGGCTTATGTCGGCGGTACTTTAGCTGCAAATCCTATGAGTGCTTTAGCTGGTTACCTAACTATTAAAGAAATAGAAAAAACAAATGCTTGTGTAAAAGCTGGGCAAGCAGGTGATAGACTTGCTGATGGTTTACAAACATTGGTAGAAAAATATAGTTTACCATTTGTAGTTTATAATCAAGGTAGTATTGTGCATTTAGAGTGTGCAGGAGCTATGAGTTATGATTTTAGTAGCTATAATGTACTTAGAAGTATGTTATGGGCATTAAAACAAAAACCAGAAATTATGCTTAGAAAAGTTGCTATGGAGCATATGGGTGCTGCTTATATGTCACATGGCTTGGTTTCGCTTGCAGGTAGTAGACTTTATACATCATTGGCAGATACAGATGAAGTTATTGATGAAGCACTTAATCGTTTTGATGACGTATTTGCTTTGGTTGAAAAAGGTGCTCCTACAAAAATAATTTTAGCTGAACAAAAGGCTGTAAGAGATGCAAAATCTTCAGAAAAGAAAGCTACTAAGAAAGCTAATCAAGCTAAATGGAAACAAGAAAGCGAAGATAAAGCAATTAAAGCTACAGCTGAATTGGTGAAAATTAAATCACAAATAGAAGCATTGCATAGCGAAAAATAATTTGGAGAATTATAAATGAGTAAAATTATTGATAGTATAAAAGAATATGTATCTTTACTCAAAGAAGAAGGATTATGTGCGGAAACCGGTGATATGGTAGCTGTAAAATGTACTGATGGTTATTACCGCACATCTTCTACGGCTTCTTTCAAAGAAATATTAGATAAAGATATTATTAAAGTAACAAATGAAAATAGTGGTGATGATATAGTTGCTAATATATTTAACGCAAGAGGCGATATCAATATAATTATGATAACTCATCCACAAAGCATTTGTACTGTTGCAAAATCGGGAGCTACAATTTATGCAGTGCTTGATGATATGGCTCAAATAGTTGGAAGAAATGCTAAAGTTGTACCTAACGTACAAAGTAGTATTATTTCGGGTCTAAAACGCCGTAATTCAACGCTAATTAAAGATGAAGGTTGTATTACCCTTGGTAGAACACTAAACGAAGCATTTACTAATTGTATGGTGCTTGAAAAAGCAGCTAAAGTATTTATTTGTACTAGTGTAATTGGCAAAGGTAAGAAAATTGGTTTTATTGATGCTAAGTTGATGCATTTTGTTTATAAAATTAAGTATTCAAAGAAAAATCAAGAACAACTTGCACAGGAGGAAATGTAAAATGACTGAAACTCAACTACGTGAAATATTGGTAGAATCGGGCATTGATTTACTTAAATCCAACTTAGTTCAAGGAACTTGGGGAAATACAAGTGTTAGACTTGATGAAAAATCTATGCTAGTTACTCCATCAGGATTAGACTATTTAAGTTTAAAACCTGAAGATATGGCAAAAGTAGATATAAACACTTTAGAGTGGGAGGGTAAATACAAACCCACAAGCGAAAAAGGTATCCACGCAGGTGTTTATAGTGCAAGAAAAGAAGTGGGAGCAGTAATTCATAGTCACCCAACATATTGCAGTGTTTTTGCAAGTGCACATATACCTCTTCCAGTAATTAATGATAAAATGAAAAATTTAATTGGTGGAGAAGTCAGAGTAAGCGGTTATGGGTTGCCTGGTTCGTCTAAATTGTGCAAGAACACATTAATTGGTCTAGATGGTCGCAACGCTACCTTTATGGCAAATCACGGCGTTTTATGCGTTGGGAAAGATATGAAAGAAGCTTTTGAAATAATGGCAACAATGGAAGAATGTTGCAAACTTTATATTGAGCAAATGACTTGTAAGATAACGGGGGAAAAGGAATTTACTCAAGAAATACTTGACAACTTTTTTATTAAGAATTTTAGTAAGTAATTAATAAAAAGTACAAATTATAAAAAAGAAAAGCAAGCAAATATTTTTGCTTGCTTTTCGCTTATATTATTTATTATGTTTTTTTATTCAAATTGCTTCCAATAATTGGACATATTGTCCACATATTCTCCATATTTATCGAACCAATCTTGAGTAAGAAAAGGTAAATTTTTATGGTTAGGTACACTTTTTGCTAATTCATCTACGGTAACAGTAAGATTATGAGCTAATTCTTTACGTTGTTCTTTGAAATCTTTAGTATGGTCATATTGCAACGCATCGCCTATTATCATTGTTTTAGGGTAGATGTATATAGGTACAAATTTTAATTCTTTTCCTGTGTTTTTATAATAAAGCCTAGCAACATCGACAAATCCATTCTGAAATTCAAAAACATATTTACTATATTTTTTTGGACTTTCAGGGAAAATAACTAAATTTTCATTGCTTTCCAATGATTTTAGACTTTCTCTATATGTTGACATCATTCTTTGATCGTGATAAACAGGAATTCCTCTATAACTTTTAAGTATAGGGACAAGTAGAAAAGCAATTATATGTGATAAAATTTTATAAAACCATTTACATTTTTTACCTTTAGCGTGCAAAAAATCGTGAAAAATATAATTAGGTGCTTTTTCTTTATCTAGAGCATATCCAATTATCCAAGGTCTATGATTTACTTTTAAATATTTTGTAGTATAAGCAGGACCTAAAGCTGTGGCGTGATTACAAACATAAATAGCAGGTTCTTCTGTATTTAATTTATCTTCGCCAATTATTTTAGGTTTTGGAAATATTATTGAAGAAATAATATCTATTAGTTTAATGTAAAGATTTTTCATTTTTCACCTATGTTATGGGATTATTGGTATATATACAATATCTCTATTTTTACCTGTAAAAAATAAAGCGACTGTTCCCGGCCCGCTATGTGCACCGATTGTATAATCAAGAGGCATAATAGTAACCGGTAAGTTAAATTCATTTTCAATTAGATGAGCAACAAATCTTGCATCATCATAACAGTCTCCGTGTGTAATATATATGGTTTTGCAATCTCCATCATATTTGTTTTTCATTAATTCTACAAGTTTGCGTAAAGACGCTTTTCTTGATAATATTTTTAATAGTGGAATAAGTTTACCTTGCGTGTTGGTATATAAAACTGGTTTTATTGCCAGTACATTACCGATAAAAGCACTAAAATTGCTTATACGACCATTTCTTGCTAAGTAAGTTAATTTATCAACTACAAATAAATGACAAATATGACTTTTATTTTCTTCGGCATATTGAACACATTCTTCAATGCTATGACCTTCGTCAGCATAGTCACACACCATTTTTACTAAAAGTGCTTGACCGCCAGATTGCGCAGTAGTGTCGATTACATAAATTTGATTTTTATTTGTTGAATTTAATTTTTTTGCAACTTCAAAACAGTTTTTGTATTGACCGCTCAAAACATTAGAAAATGCTAAATGTAAGATGTCTTTTCCATCTAATAACATTTCTGTATATAATTGTTCTATTTCATATCTATTTGCTTGGCTTGACTTAGTGCTTGCGCCATCTCGCATAGAATCATAAAATTCGTGAAAAACTTTTTCAGAATTATCGGGAGATTGTTCTACACCATTTACATAAGCGTGTAAATAGCTTATGTGCAAATCCATTTCTTCAATTAGTTTTGCAGTGAAATCACTAGTATCATCAGTGGATATATTAAAATTTCGCATTGTAAAAACTCCTAATATGTGAATTATATTAAAACGAAGGGAGTTGTATAAATTAAATTAACAACTCTCTTCGTATAATATTAATTTTAGTATTATCTATTTATATAATGTTTATGCTTTACCATTACATCCAAGAACATTAACAAGTTTGTGTCTAACAATTTCTGTTATTGCACTTCTTGCAGGCCCAAGATATTGACGAGGGTCAAAGTGACTTGGATTGTCTTGAAAATATTTTCTAACAGTAGCAGTAACAGCCATACGAATATCACTATCTATATTAATTTTGCAAACTGCCATAGTAGCTGCTTTACGAAGCATTTCTTCAGGAACACCTTTAGCACCAGGCATATTGCCACCGTAAGCATTAATTTGTTCTACAAGATATTGAGGAACACTGCTTGCACCGTGTAGTACGATAGGGAAGTTAGGTAATAATTTGCTAACATCTTCTAAGATATCAAAACGAAGTTTTGCTTCACCTTTGAATTTGAAAGCACCGTGACTTGTACCTATAGCAATAGCTAAGCTATCTACATTTGTACGACGAACAAATTCTTCAACTTGATCTGGGTCAGTATAGCTAGAATCTTTTGCAGCAACCTTAACATCATCTTCGATACCGGCAAGTTTGCCCAATTCTGCTTCAACTACAACGCCGTGGTCGTGTGCATAATCAACAACATTTTTTGTTATTTTTATATTTTCTTCAAAACTATGATGAGATGCATCAATCATTACAGATGAAAAACCGTGATCTACGCAATCTTTACATAATTCAAAAGTATCACCGTGATCTAAATGCAAAACAATAGGAAGGTCACTATCGATAACAGCGGCTTCTACCATTTTTGTTAGGTAAATTGTGTTAGCATATTTTCTTGCTCCGCTACTAACTTGTAAAATTAGTGGGGCACGTTCGATTTTTGCTGCTTCAACAACGCCTTGGATAATTTCCATATTGTTGACATTAAAAGCGCCGATAGCATAACCGCCATCATATGCTTTTTTAAACATTTCTGTACTAGTAACTAGTGGCATAATAAGTCCTCCAATTTAAATTTTTATTCAATTTCTTTATTAAAATTATACAACAAAAATTGGTTAAGGTCTAGTAATATTTTGACTTTATTGAAAAAAATTTATATAATCAATATATTAAGAGGTGAGTATATGTTACACGATAATGAAAAGCTAGAAGATTTAGAATATGAAGGTTTGAAAATAATACAAGACAAAGATGGTTATTGCTTCACGAGTGACAGCGTTTTGCTTGCAAATCTTGTCAATATTAAAAAAAGCGATAATGTCGTAGAGCTAGGAAGCGGAAGTGGCGTTATTTCTATTTTACTTTCTGCTAAATACAATGCTAATAAAATTGTCGGAGTAGAAATTCAAGAAAGACTTGCGGATATGGCAATAAGAAGTATAGAATACAATAACTTATCAGAAAATATAGAAATAATAAACAAGCCTATGCAAGGTATAGAAAAAGAATTAGGGAATAATTGGGATGTGGTAATCACAAATCCGCCTTATGCAAAGCAAATTGTGAAAAAAGATAGTTATACAGAAGATGAAATATGTAAAAGTGAAATTATGGTAACACTAGATGATGTCGTTATAACAGCTAGTAAATTGTTGAAATTTGGCGGGAATTTTTATATGATAAATAAAGCAAACCGACTTATTGATGCAATTTGTAGTATGCGTGAAAACAATTTGGAGCCAAAAAAGATATATTTTATTCAGCCAAAACTATCTAAAGATATAGATACCTTTATTATAGTGGGGAAAAAAGGTGGTAAGAGTAGTATATTATTACCAAAACCAATTATTATCTATGATGAAGATGGCAATTATACACCATTACTTAGGAGAATGTACAACAAATGAAACCACAATTATTTTTAGTAGCAACGCCAATTGGCAATATGAACGATATTACACTTAGAGCATTAGAAGTGCTTAAAGATGTAGATATAATAGCTTGTGAAGACACTAGACATACTCTAGGTCTACTTAATCATTTTGAAATAAAAAAGCCACTTATAAGTTATTATAAGCAAAAAGAAATAGAAGGGAGTCAGCAAATCATTGATTTACTTAGACAAGGTAAAAAAATAGCATTAGTATCAGATGCGGGAATGCCTTGTATTAGTGACCCCGGTAGTGTATTAGTTCGAGAATTACAAAAAGAAGAAATAGAATATACCATAATTCCCGGAGCTAGTGCCGTAGTTAGTGCAATAGCTTTATCAGGAGTAATGGGTACTTTTACATTTCTAGGATTTATGCCAGAAAGGAATAAGGATTATGAAAAATTTATCAACAATTATAAAAATTTAGATAGCAATTTGGTAATATATTCGGCTCCACACGACCTAAATAAAATTTTTGATAAATTATTTATTTCATTAGGTGAAAGAAAAATTTATTTGATAAAAGAAATTACCAAAATATATGAAAATGTAATAATTGGGCAATTATCTGATTTGCGTATTGACAATCCAAAAGGTGAATTCGTTATAGTTATTGAAGGTAAAACGGAAGTAATTATAGAATTAGATGATGAGCAAATAATTGCTATATTAAAAGATAAAATAGAAGAAGGAAATGATAAGAAGCAAGCGGTTTCTTTAGTATGCAAAGAATTTGAATTAAACAAAAATAGAGTTTATAAATTAGCTATAGATATATAATTTTTGTTAAAATATATTTAATCAAAATTAATAAAAATTGTATTAATATATGTTATAAGATTTTGCACAAAATACAAGCTAAAATTGCACCTATAAATGTAGCAAAAATTGATATAGGAATTGCAAGTCCAGATTTTTTATCTTTGCTTGTACTAAAGTAAACAGCCACAATATAAAGTATGGTATCATTGCTTGCCATAATTACACTTGCACATCTTGATACATAACTATCTACACCAAATTTTTGGTATAAATTTTCTAAAATAGTAAGGCTTCCCGTACCACTTATTGGTCGAAGTATTAATAACTCAATAAGTTCTTTAGGGATACCAATATAGCTTAATGGGGTTGCCAAAACATTACTTAGCATATTACTTAAGCCACTTGCTTGAAATATTCGAAGCAACATAAATATACTAATTAGATAGGGCAAAAGGTCTAACATAAGATGAAGACTATCTTTAGTGCCTATGATAAAAGAATTGTATATATTCACCTTTTTTAATACGGCAGTTAATAGAGTAATTAAGATGACAACAGGCACAATATAAATCATAATTTTTATTTATCCTTCACTAATAATTCTACTAATAAAATTCCGATAAATGTGCTAAAAATTGTAGCAATAAGTGATGGTAAAATTATATCAACTTTGCTATTCAAAGTACTTCTTAGTGCCAAAATTGTTGTAGGAATTATTTGAATGGAGGTAGAATTTATAACAACTAACATTATTTTATTTTTTTTAATTCTCATATTTTCTACAGCCTTAATTCCGGCAGGAGTGCCCGCACTTCCCATACCTAGCATATTGGCAGAAAGATTAATAGAAAGGTAGTTATAACAATTGTCATTTTCTTTAGGAAATAATTTTTTTAATATAAATTTTAATTTATTTGCAAGGAAAGTATCGAAGCGAATTTCTCTCCATAAATTTAGTATTGATAACCATAAAGCATATATACAAAAAAGTTTGATACAGAAAGTGACAGAATCATTCGCTCCGGTTATCAAGCTTTGCATTACTAAATCAGGCTCAATAAAGAGCAAAATTATTGTACTTATTATTAAAATTATACTAAAAACAATTGCCATATATAATTAATGATATGCTTTTTATAAATGCAATTATGATAGATATAAAAATATAAAAAATATTCTTTGATATGCTGTTGCTTAGGTAAAATTTTTTTCTTGCATTTATGTATATTATGTATTATAATAATATATAATTATGAATAAAATTATAAAACGAAAGCGTTCAGCTTTTTTATTGGTAATAGTGTTATTGATTTTGATGCTTACTTGTCTTACTGCTTGCGATAGCACAGAAAGCAAATTTGTGAGTGTCCAATTTTATGTTGATGGAATTTTGTACAGAACTTGTTATGTTCCTAAAGGTGGTTCTTTAGATATTGATGTAGATATACCTAGTAAAGATGGAATGAAAGGAGTTTGGAGTTCTACTGATTTTGATGAAATCAATGAAGATATGAAAATTGATGCTATTTATTCAAGTGTAAATTGTACAATTAGATTTTTAGTCGAAGGCAATCAAATAAACGAGATGGTCGTAAAAAAAGATAGTTCGCCAACTGAACTTCCTGAAATTCCAGAAAGAGAAGGTTATATTGGATATTGGAATTATACGGATTTTACAAAAATTTCTCAAGATATTACAGTAGAAGCTATTTATGAAAAAAAATCTTTAAATATAATTTTCAAAAATGGTGAAGCGACTTACGCAACAAGAAGAGTAGAATACGGTGAGAATTTAGATTATATACCGACTTTGCCTACTGTTGGAATTAATTGTTCTAGCAAATGGTTAGATGAAGATGGTAATACTCCGATATATACTGCTATAAAAAGTGATAACGTTATTCACGCATATTATTATTTGAATATAAATTTAGTAGATAGTGAATCAGGAAATACTCAAATTAATTATGATTTAAACCAAAGTGTAGAAAGTATTGCAGTAGGGCAAAAAGAAAATTATGATTTTTATGGATGGTATTATGATGCAAGCTTTACAAATAAAGTTGTATTCCCTCTACAGTTTGTTGAAAATAAAACAATATATGCTCGATGGTTACAAACAACAACAAATACTGATTTTACTTTTGCAGATGGCGAAATTACTGGGTTTACAGGTTCAGGAACCGATTTAGTATTGCCTTACAAATATAAAAATGCTAGCGATGAAGAAGTTGAAATAACCAAAATAGCGGATAGTGCGTTTTTGAATAACACAAATATAACTTCTATTAGTTTACCAGGCACAATTGTTGAAATTGGCGAAAGTGCTTTTGAAGGGTGTACAAGTCTAACTACTATAAGTTATCCCGATACAAATAATGTGGCTACTATTAATGATAGAGCTTTTTATAATTGTAGGAATATCAATAAATTCGAATTTGGTAAAAATCTTGAAAGTATTGGGACAAGTGTATTTTTTGAGTGTAGCGACCTTACCGATATTGATTTATCAAATACAAAACTAAGTATAATAGGCGATAGTGCGTTTATTAATTTATCCAATATTAATAGTATAAGTTTACCTAATACAATTACTGAAATAAAAGAAAATGCTTTTAGTGGAGTTTCTAATGCTACTTTTACTTTTGCTAGTAATGATAATTTATCAAAAGTAGGCGACAGTGCTTTTGCACAATGTGCTAAATTGGAAAATTTCGTAGCACCTAAAATTACATATTTAGGGAATGGAATTTTTGTGGGTTGTTCAGATTTGCAACAAACGACTACTCTTAGCAATAAATGCTTATACGAATTATTTGGTGGTAGTTTTGATCAAACTTATGAGGTAATTACAAGTGAAGGCGATTTGTATTATTTACCGGAAAGCTTAAATAAAGTAACAATAGTTGCAAACAAAGGTACAGTTGATATATCAAGTGGTACAGTTGTTAGTGATGTTATGAAAGATACTTATAATGTAAAAACAGTAGAATTTGTAGGTGATTTTACAGTTATTAAAGAAAATGCTTTTGCAGTCAGTGATACTTTATTAATTACTGAAGGCAATTTAGAAATAATTTTTCCTAATAAAATTAATAAAATAGAGAAAAACGCCTTTGTCGGAAGAAATGATATATATAGTATTAATTTACCTGATACTCTATCATCAATAGGAGAAATGGCATTCAAGGATATAATTAGACTAACGCATGTAAATATTTCTAATCAAAATTCTTTATCACTTGTTGAAAAAGATGCGTTTGCAAATACGACTTGGTTTGTGGAATATGATAAAATCGTAAAATTAGGGAATATAGCTTTGGGCTTTGGTAATAATTATATAAATGCAAATCCTGTAAGTTCAATAATTCTAGATGATTTGGAAGGGGTTAAGGTTATTGCACCGTATGCTTTTAGCAATATAAATAGTTTAATCAATATTGAGTTGCCTAGCACAGTAAATAATATTGGTAAAAATAGTTTTAGCAATTGCAACAATTTAGAAATAGCTATTTTACCGAAAGAATGTTTGGTTTTTGAAGATGAAATATTCGCTAATTGTAATAAACTTAAAGAAATAAGAATTGGAATTAGTAAGGACTTAGAAAAATTATTTGGAACTACCGAAATATTAGGTCAAACTTATTATGTAAATAGAAACGAAATTAATTATGCAATTCCTAATACATTAGAAAAATTGATATTATATTCTGATAGTGTTGCTAGCAACATACAAGCAAATAAGTATAATAATCTTATTAGTTTGAAAAATATTGAGCTTAGTTATGGTATTAATAAAATATACGATGAAGCTTTTAGTAATTGTACTGGTTTATTAACATTTACAATAAGTTCTTCTGTTACAGAAATAGGTTATTTGGGAGATTCAGAAGCATCTCATAACGGAGTGTTTGTAGGCTGTAACAATCTTAATTTATTTGTTATTCCTACCCTATCACAATTACAAATAATTAATGATAAGGCTTTCAAAAATACAAGTTTGACCAATTTGACTATTCCTAATAAAGTAACGATTATTGGAGACGAAGCGTTTTATGGTACAAAACTTGAATACTTAACATTTAATAGTGGCAATGATGATTTATCAATTGGCAAGAATGCTTTTAGCCATATTACCACATTTAAAGATAATGCAATTATTAATTTACCTAATAATTTAGTTTCGTTAGGGGATAATGCTTTTAGCAATGATACTACACTTACAAATGTAGTAATAAATGATGGTATAAATTATTGTGGTAATCATATATTTGAAAACTGCAATTTGAAAGAATTTACTTTGCCAAGTAGTCTTCCAATTTCTTATGATAGTGAAACAAATGAATGTAGTGTGTTAGGCTTATTAAAAAATAATCAATTTTTATCTTCACTATATATAAATGTCGGTGTGAAAATGGCTGACTTATTTGATGGCAGTTATCCTAATAATTTGTCTACTATTTATGTAAATAGTAGTGAAATCGTTGATGATGAATTTATAAATCTAACTACTTTGGAAAGAGTAACTATTCTTAATGGAGTAGTTACTATTGGAGAGCAAGCATTTTTAGGGTGTAATAATTCTAATTTTAATTTTGTACAAATCCCTACAAGTGTAATAGAAATAAAAGATAAGGCATTTTCTTGTTGTGATAATTTGAAAAATTTCTTATTTGCTGATGGTTCAACAATTGCTACTTTAGGTAAATATATTTTTGCTGAAGATTATAGTTTAAGTGAAGTATTTTTCCCTAATACAATAACAAATACAGAATTTGAAGGAATGTTTGACCATTGCTCATCTCTAGCAAATACCAATATTCCTAGTACTGTTACGAAAATCGGTGATTATACATTTAGAGAAAATCAAGACCTTAAAGAAATTGAAATCCCAATTACTATAGAAGAAATTGGCGATTATGCATTTTCGGATTGCATAAAATTGTATTTCGTTAACAACAATTTTGAGAATTTATATATAATAGGAGAAAAGGCTTTTTGGAATTGTAAAAAGCTACAAAAATTTAAGGCAGAAAATGTAAATACAATCGGGAAATTAGCTTTTGGCGGTTGCGATTATATGACCGAAACAATTATTGTAGATAATATAATTTCTAATGATGATGTTTATAATGCAATAGGCGATAGCGGTGCAATAAAGCATATAAATATATCATCAAATGCTACAAGTTTTGATGTAAGCAATTTAAGTAGTAATCTTTCAATAATTTATTTAGCTAGTTGTGACAAAGTTATTGTAGAAAGTATATTGGATTCCATTAAAGACAATCCATTAGCTTTTGATAAAGAAATTTTTGTAAATAGAGAAGTTTATCAACAATTGGTTGTAAGTAATTATAGCAGTTTACTATTGCAGGCATATCCTTCAATATTAAATGAATCAGATTATTTATTAAATGAAGAAAATAATACAGCTAAAATAATAGGATTTTCTAATACTTCATCTACCATAGCTTATTTACCTAATATAATAAGATATAATGAAATAGATTATACAGTAACTGAAATAGCGACAGGTGTATTTGCTAATAATACAAATTTACGAACAGTAATTATTCCATCTTCCGTAGAAGTAATAGGATATAATGCTTTTGGAGGTTGTACGAATTTGCTAAATGTAAATTTTGAAACGGGCTGTAAACTAAATCAAATAGCGTTATATGCGTTTGATGGCTGTGTATCTCTAGAAACTATAGATTTGCCAGATAGTATAGTTACCATCGAAGCAGGGGCATTTATGGGTTGTTCTAGTCTAACTACAGTAAATACAACTAGTAATAGTAAACTAATTAGTATCGGGAACAATTCTTTTGAAAATTGTTATGAATTAACGAATTTTAAAGTAGTTGCTATACCACAAACTGAAGAAGATACATTCTTAAACGCTAAATTTAATGAAACGCTATTTGAAATTTGGGATTAATATATATTGTAGCATTAATATGCTATTTGTGATATAATACTTTGATACAACATTAAGGAGACACTATGTATATTTATAAAGCGACTGGTAATAACACTCTTTTAAAAGAAGAGCTTTCCGTAATCGAAGAAGGTAATTTAGTAAAGGTGAAAACCACAGCTTATATGCCTTCGCAACTCGATATAGAATATTTTGAAGGTTCTGAAAAAGTGAATTATCCACATTCTCTTGGTACTATTGCCATTGGCGTGGTTAGTGATGATAGAGAAGAATATGGCTTAAAAAGGGGTACTAAGGTTATTATTAATCCATATGTTTCTGAAATTAATGATAAAGCAGCTTTGCCTAATAATGTAAAAATTAATGGAGTAGAGTTGGAAGGTTTATTTTCTGATTTAGTTTATATAGAACCAGAAAGATTAACGCCATTTCCTGAAGATGTAAAAGAAGACCAAGCTATTTTTACAAGTAAAATAGCTATTGCCTTAAGTGTGCTTAATTCTTTCAAATGTGAAAAGGGTGATTATGTTGCTATATTAGGAGGTAGTGCTCTTTGTAATATAATTGCACAACTTGCTATGTATTTTCAAATGATTCCGATAATAATAGATTCTTTTGAAAGTAATCTAGTTATTATGAAGGATAGCGGTATTTATTATACGATAAATTCTACTTTAGAAGTACCTGTAGATAAGGTTAAGGAATTTACTGGTGGTAGAATGGCAGAACATACAATTATCGATATAGCTAGTTATGAAACGGGTAGCTATTTGTTCCAACTATCAAGAATGGGTGGAGATTGTACTGTTATTTGTGAGAATAAATATTCTAAAAAATTAGAGGTAGATTTGGACTTTGTTAGTCGTAGGCAACTTAAAGTAAGCGGAATAAGTAATGGTGCTTCCGAGTTTGATTCTGCTATTAATATTTTAGCACAAAAAATTATTAATTTTAATGGTTTGGTAGAGAAAAAAATAGGGAAAGAAGATGCAGAAGAATATTTGAAAAAAATACAACAAAATAATGTGCATATTCCTACTTCTATTATTGAAATGCTTTAATTTTTATTTATTAATAGAAATTTGAAAGCTACTAAAGACAATTGGGAATAATTTTATTATGAAAACAAGAACTAAAAATATTATATTGTTATGTATTGTTATTCTATTGGTCGTAGCTTTATTTACTATGGTTATTTTTGAAGCTGTAATTAGCAACAAAAGTCCTGAAACTTTGGATATTTATATTGACAATTCTCCTATTAATTATGAAACTGAAGATAATGTTGTTTATGCGATAAGTTTTCGTAATTCTATGGAACAATTCAGCGAAATGTTATCAATTAATCCGCAAGAAGGTGTAGTTTATGATTTAATTCACGAATTATTAGAATGTATGTCAATTGCTAGAATTCCTCCTTATAAATTGCAAACAATAGCGTATGTTGTTGACCAATATAGAAATAATATTCAAAGTAGTATGAGTTCAAGTATAAATGTTGATGAAGAATTCATATTAAGTTTGTTTTCAATTAATTCTATTACTTTCACTAATTTTTGTAGTGATTTTTTTGATGTAACAACACTTACAGAAGAAGAGTTTGCAAGATTTTTGTACCAATTTACTTTAAGAAATTCAACTCAGGCATATAAGATAGCCCTAAATAAAATAGGGCAAGAAGATTATATAGTTTTTATTGCGAATACTTTTTATTTGATAAATACTTTAGGCGATATTAAAAGTGATATAAAAAATATATCATCAAGCCAAATGCAGGCTATCCTATATCAGTTAGGTGATGATTATGTAGAAATAGTCGATAAAGTAGGCGTAGACACTCTAAAAACCATTTTGGGGCTTGGCGGGCAATTATCCTTAGATAACGAAGAAAATATTAGACTAAATTCTTATAGTAGTGATATGGCGGATAAAATAAGTCGGCTATTTGGATTATTAGGCAAAACGGCAAAGAATATTGAAAATGCACAATTGGATATAATCCTTTCTATTGATGATGAGAATGCAACAGAAAGAGAAAAAAATATAAATATTATTATTAAGAAACAAAATGTTTGCAACATAATCACAAAAGGACTTAGTGAGGGTTTGGTGTATTTTAATGATTTGGACATCAATAATATTGAAGCATTACTAGAAAGTTATAAAACAACATTCGGTAACGGCTATCGTTTGAAAACTGAATTGTCAAAAAATGAAATAAATCAAGCATATTTAGATGACATAAATACAAAATGGCAAAATTTAATTAGTACAATAAATTATTTTCAAGCTAATAATTTTACAGTAGAAGAATTAAATAATTTAAGTGATGAGAAGTTATTGAATATAATCAATAATACAAATGGTGTTGAAAATATGTCTACAGCAATTGATGATTTTGTTTTTAGTACCCTATACATTTGGAGTATGTATATAATAAATAACTATAGCTAAATAAATTGGAGGAATAATGAAAGAAATAATTTTAGAAGTTAATAATCTTTCAAAAAAGTTTGAAAATCAAGATAGAAATATTTTAGAGAATGTTTCTTTTAAGATAAATTCGGGCGATTTTGTATCAATTTTGGGCGCTAGTGGCTCGGGTAAAAGTACCTTGCTAACAATTTGCGGTGGTATGGATATCCCCTCAAAAGGTGAAATAATTTTTAACGGTGTTGATATTACCAAACTAAAAGAAAAAGATTTAGCTGTCCTTAGACGAACTAAAATAGGTTTTGTTTTCCAATTTTTTAATTTAGCTCCTTACTTAAATGCAGAAGAAAATATTGTTTTACCAATGATATTAGATGCAAAAAGCTCGAAAGGCTATAATAATGATTTGGAATATTTGCTTGATTATCTAAAATTACAAGATTTGCGTAAAAAAATGCCAAGTCAATTATCAGGTGGTGAGCAACAAAGAATAGCTATTGCAAGAGGGTTGATTTATAAACCAAAAATTATATATTTAGATGAACCTACAGGGAACCTCGATAGTAAAATAGCTAAGGAAATTATGGAACTTTTAGTCCGAATTAATATAGAATTTGGAACGACAATTATGCAGGTTACTCACAGTGAATATAATGCTAGTTATGGCAATAAAATAATTCGTATAAATGATGGTAAAATTATTGAAGAAGTAGTTATACGAAATATAGAAAGTGAACCTATTATTGTAAACGAAAATAATGTTAATTCAGAAAATATACTTATGGATATAGAAAATCAAATTGTAGATAATAAGCCCGATGAAAATCAAATGGTAGATAATAATCCTAATGAAAATCAAAATTCAGAAGTTGAGGAAGATAAATAATAAAAAATAAAATATGAATATACTGATAAAACATACATTACGAAGCATAAAAAGCAATTGGGGACAATTTGCGGTAATTATCATGACAATAATGGTAGTTACGGCAATGCTTTTTGTTGCATTTAGTATTGGTGATTTATTTTATAATTTTAATGTTTCTGTGGATTCTAGATTGGGAAGTAGTACTGATATAAGTTTGTCCGGCGATTTATATAGTAAAGCAAAATTAAATGAATTTATAAATGATAACAGTAAAGATATTGAGTTTGTAGATAACTATTTGCAAATGGGTGCATTATTCAAAAATGAAAACGCATCTGACAAAACAAGCAAATTGGTAATGGTAGAAGCTACTGATACAAAGATTATGGCAAAGCGTTATCCAAATATGCTTAAGATATCGGAAGAACTTAAAGGGAATTATGAATATCCGTCAGTTTGGGTAGGGAAGTCGTTTGTAGATGAAAATAATCTAAATATAGGTGATGAAATAAAAATTTATTTAGATATGTATCGTACTTATCAAACTATGACAATCACATATATTTTTGAAAATGAAGGATTTTTTGCTAATAATGTAGTAAATAATTTAATTATTGATTATGAATCAATCAATGCAAAAGGTATGTATAATCTTTCTTATATCAAATTAGTTGATAGCGGTAAGTATGATGAAATATCCACTAATTTATATGATTATATGGGAAATGACAATTTATCTGTAAGCAGGGCGGTTGATTATGAAAAAGTTCATAGAATTGTAAATAATAACCAATTATTACTTAATGTAAGTTTAATATTTATTGTTGCATTAATGTTATTTATTTTGTTTACTTCTTATTTAGTAGTAGCGAATAAAAGAATTTCTGAAATTGTTGTATTTCGAGCTGCTGGTGCTACCCCGATGCAAACTACCTTAATAATGCTGCTTGAAAGTGCCATTTATGGCACATTTGGTGCTGTTTTGGGAATTATGTTGGGTAGGTTAGGTATGGGTATAGCCGTTAGACAGGTTATTCCCAATTTTGCTAGTGCAGTAACCTATGATTTTTCGGATTATTTTGTATCATTAATATTAGGTATAGGTATTTCTATATTTGCTTCATTAATTCCTATAGTTAATATTAGCAAAGTAAAAATTAGGCAATTAACAACAGGAAGTAATAATCTTGCAAAAAAAGTTTCACCTTTAGTTTTTGTTATTGTTACATTGCTTATGGTGTCCAATATTTTGGTGCTTATTTTCGTAGAAAATGCAACCATAGTAGCAACTGTAACACTTACTATTATAGTAGCTACTTGGGTCGCTTTAATCGTTCCGTATATAATAAAATTATTATCCAAATTATTTTCTATGGGGAAAGGCAGTCATAGGATAGCAGGGCTTTCTATTAAGAGAAATACTTCTAGTAGGACTCTTGCAAGTATGGTCGGAAGCATTATTGTATTTACCTTTTTGGTAGTTAGTATTATTTCTATAGTTATTAGTGCAATAACACCATCAAATGAAAGATTTGAAGCAGATTTTGTTGCTCAAAGTGTAGACAAAATTGACTATCAAGAAATAAGACAAGACATAATTGGCACCGTCGGTGTTCAAGATGCATTTTTGATAAATATGGAACCTAGCAGATTGGTACAAGGAAACCAAACATACGAATATACTACATTTACAGTCGAAAATTCAGAGGCAATAAACAGTATAGCTAAGGGTGTAACTAAAGAGGTAAAAACTCGATTTGATATGACTTTGCATCCAATTATTTTAAGCTATGATATGGCACAGAGATGTGGGCTTGAAATTGGGGACAAAATGCAAATTGAGTTGGGCAATAAAGAAATTACTGAAGGTAAATTAGACAATGAATTTGTTGTGGTCGGAATGGATTATGCTAAGACAAACAATGATAGGTGTGTGGTAATTTCGGCAAGTGATTTAATGCAAAATGGAGTTTTAATTAATGCAAATAGTTCATTAATTTTAGTTAATGCCAAAAAGGGCGTTTGGGTACGTGATTTGTATTTACAATTACGAGATAATTTAGAACAAAAATATTGTTTTATACTTAAATATGATGATTGGGCTTATGCAACAAATGTAGGTATGCGTGGTATTCAAGAATTGATGAAAATTTTACAAATATTAGTAAGTGTTGTCGCACTTATCGGTGTAATTAATTTAGCTATTATCACATTACTAAATAGAAAAAGAGAATTTACGATATATTACTCTGTAGGAATGGATAAAAAAAGGTATATAATTACTATGCTTATTGAAAGTATAATAATTGGTTTGTCAGGAGCAATAATAGGTGTTATCTTGTCTATTATAGTAAATAGGCTACTACCGGTATTTGCAAAACTTATTGATAGATACCTAGTTATGCAAATCTTCCCTGTTACTATACCAATTATTGTTGGTATCGCAATGCTAATTTTTGTGATTATTTACATCATTGTATCATTAATAAAAAAGACTAATTACATTTATGACAGAAATGTTCGAATGTAATATTCAGTAATAGTCTTAGTACTAAAATATAAAAATATATAGGGTTACAATTGATATCGGACAAAAGTTAATAAAAAATATAGTAGGATAATCTCAAATGTGATATAGTTAATTTACAACAAAAAACTACACAGGAGAAGACCCTACTATGCCTAATA
>JBAXZI010000013.1:0-35797 GCA_041670385.1 Clostridia bacterium
AACACGAAATGACAGGTAGTTATAAAGATGTTACTCATACATCTATTTATGCAAAATTACAAATAACAGATAGCAATGATAGTATTTTGGTATGGACAACCACACCTTGGACACTATCAAGCAATGTAGCGTTAGCTGTTAATCCAAATATAGATTATGTTAGGTTACAATCAAAATCCGAACCAAACCGCACATTTATTGTAGGTAAAGATGCTGTTAAGAAGATGAAAGGCGATATAGTAGAAATACTTGATGAATTTAAGGGTTCTGAATTAGTTGGCAAAACTTATACAACTATTTTCCCAGAATTTGAAATTCAAAATTTTGAACACAGAATTTTAGCGTGGGAAGATGTAGATGCAATAGAAGGAACGGGAGTCGTTCATATTGCCCCAGGTTGTGGTGCTGAAGATTTTGATTTAGGAAAGAAAGAAGGAATTCGTGCAATTTGCCCAATCGATGACAATGGTATAATATTGGAAGGATTTGGCGTATTGTCAGGAAAAGCCACTACTGATGTAGTTGATATTGTTATTGAAGAAATGAAAAAAAGAAACAATATTTACAAAACCGAACCTGTTAATCATAGTTATCCACATTGCTGGAGATGCAAAACTCCGGTAGTATTCAAATTAGTTGATGAATGGAGTATAGCAACTGAAGAATTAAAACCAAGATTAATTAAGGCAGCAAAAACTGTAACATATGACCCTGAATTTGCAGGCAAGAGAATGTTAGATTGGCTTACAAATATGGGCGATTGGAATATAAGCAGAAAGCGTTTTTATGGATTGCCACTACCATTTTATGTATGTAAAAAATGTGGTCACCTAACTGTTATCGGTAGCAAGGAAGAACTAATTGAGTTAAGTGAACATCATTCACTAGAGGGTGTTCCTAATTTGCATAGACCTTATATTGATAAAATTAAAATTAAATGTCCAAATTGTGGCGAATTAGTAGAAAGAATACCAGAAGTAGGCGATTGTTGGTTAGATGCGGGAATAACTCCATTTAGCACAAAAGGCTATTTTACCGATAGAGAATATTTTGATAAAAATTTCCCTTCAGATATGGTATTAGAAATGAAAGAACAAATAAGATTATGGTTCTATTCTATGCTATTTATGAGTGTAGTAATTACTGATAAAGCTCCATATAAGAAGATTGTTTGTCATTCTTCTATGATAAATGAAGACGGCACAAAATTTAGTAAAACAGGTAAAATGATAAGATTTGAAGAAGCAGCTAATAAAATGGGTGCTGACCCAATGAGATATTTATTTGCTAGTGTCCCGACAACGAATGATATGAGATTTGGTTATGGACTTGCTGATGAAGCAAGAAGGAAAATCCTAGCATTTTGGAATATTTATATATTCTTTAATTTGTATGCAAGTTTGGACAATCCTGATTTGGATAATTTCAAACCTGACTATAATACTTTTACACATAGTGACAAATGGTTAGTTGAAAGAATTAACCAATTTATAACTAAGTCAGAAGTAGGATACAAAACTAACCATACAACAAGCACAATAAAAGAATTTGAAACCTTTACTGATGATGTAAGTAATTGGTATATAAGAATTAATCGTAAGCGTTTTTGGAAATCGTTAAATAAAAATGACCAATATAATGCTTATTGGTGTTTGTACCAAGCGATTAAAGCGGGTATTGGTGTACTTGCGCCAATAACACCATTCTTATCCGAGTATATTTATCAAAATTGTGTAAGAGAAATTGAAAAAGATTCTAAAGATAGTATTCATCTAACTAGTTTTCCAAAAGTTTTAGATATGCCATCTAATGCAGCACTTATTGGACAAACGGAAATTACTAGAGAAGTAATTGCTATTGCTCAAAGAATTAGAAATGAAGCACAATTAAAAATAAAACAACCTTTACAGACTTTATATATTAAGTGTGAAAAGGATAAGGAAAATAAAATAATTCCACTAATTGATGTAATTCAAGAAGAACTTAACATTAAGGAAATAAAGTTTACACAAGATGAAAGTATTTTTAACGAACATTACTTTACCGTTAATTTCCGCAATGCGGGTACAGTTCTTCGTGGCGAAGCTCAAATATTAAAAGCATTAGTGGTAGGGCTAGATGAAAAAGGACAAAAGAATTTAGGTAAGCAATACGATAAAGGCACAGTTTCTTTAGGACAATTTGAGAACCTTGATAAAAACTTGTTTGATATTCATAATAAGCCAAAAGCTAATTTTGTAGTGTCTGTAGATAATGATTTTACATTAGCAATTGATACTGCCTTGACTACTGATTTGTTAAATGAGGGTATGATAAGAGAATTAATTAGACAAATTCAAGTTATGCGTAAGGACGCTGAATTTGCAGTAGAACAAAGAATTGTAGCTTGTATTACTTCGAATGATGAAAATATAACTAAAGTATTAAAAGATTTTGCTAGTAAGATAAAACAAGATATATTGGCAAAAGAGTTGGTAGCGGATTTGGATAATCCAGCTATCGCTAAAGAAATCGAAGTTGGGGATAATAAAATTAATGTATCTCTTGCTTTAGCTTAATAACTACAAGTAATATAAAAATTATTAGAAAACCACTTTATATTTATTGATATTTAGTGGTTTTTTTATACATAAATTAGCATTTTTTAAGATAGTATTTATAATATAAATAATTTTGAATTTTTAGGATATATATTAATAAAAATAAATTATGTTTACTTTAATAAATCAAAATGTTAAAATGTAATAGTAAAGTTTGGAGGATTGGATAAATGAGAAAAAAAATAACAATTATAGTTGCAATTATTTTTGTAATTATTTGCATAGGATTATTGTCGGCTTGTAGCAATCAAGTAAATATTTACAAAAAAACCTATCAAGACATAGTTAGTGCAAATTCGAATTATTATGTGGTTATGGAAGATGGGAAATATAAGGCTTATAATACAAAAAAGCACAAAGAAGTATTTGATGAAAGTTATGATAGTGTAGATATAATAGAGGATAGATTTGGAAATACTTCATATTTTTTAGTTGGAAACATTGGTGATATTGGAAAATCAATAATAAATTCTAGCGGAAATGTAATTCTAGAAAGTACAGCTGATAAAAAAATAGAGAGAGCAGTTCTAATTAGTTCGACTAAAACAAATGATAATGGTGATATATATAATACTGATCCTAAGGCTTTATATATTGGTTGTAAAGATGCAAATAACAAGAAAATCGTAATTTTGTGTGATTTAAATGGAAGACAAGTAAGTGGTGATGGAAGTGCAATATTACCAATAGTAAACAGTTTTGATAATATAGGCGAATATTTTTGTATGTTAAATATAGACACAGACGAAACATTATTGGCTGTAAATATTTTCAATGAAGAATTAGAAAATTTATATTCAAGGGATTTTAGCAAAGAAAATAATGGTAATTATAGTTTTTCAAATTCAAATAATTCGTTAGAAGTCAATTATGTAGAAAATGAAAAAACTTTTTACGATTTGATAACTCCATATGGTATTTATACGGGTTATTCTAATAATTTAGGGATAAAAGTTATAGTAGGTAATGAAGGAAATAACGAAAACTTTTATTTATATGAAAAAGAAGATGGTACTTGCGATTTAATAAGTAATAAAAAAGCTGAAATAGTTGTTAGTTTTGTTTCTGATTATATTACTGCTCCAGTCGTAAATGGTGATATAATTGAGGTTGTCAATAAAAATGGTGATAAAGTAGCATATGATTTTGAAGGTAATCAAATTCTTAGAGTGTATTCACAATATTATAGTTACTATAATTATTTCAAAACTGATACTACTAATAATATAATTTATACTGCAATAAATGGAGAAACAATTTATACAGATAATACTGCAGATTTTTCTACAGTTACGTTTACACCACTTTATATTAATGAATTTTTAGTGCTTGAAAATACAGCAGGAGTGGTAAATTATAATTTTTATAACAAAAATGTTTTAATGAAAAGTTATTCTTCAAACAACAACATAGAATACAAGGAAAAAGATAGTGATGGATTTTATTATTTTAATTTATTAGACAATAATGAAGCTGTAAGTATGTACAGTTATAATTATAAAACAAATACCGAATATGTCTATAATTATGATAATACAGGTATTTTACTTGTGGATTACATTTATGATAATGGCGATAAAGTTGTAGCATATGTTGAAGGAGAAACTGAAATTAATTTTTGTATAGAAGATAACTCATCAACATTATTTAATGAATGTATTGATACTAAGGTAGAACCTTTCAAAATAGTTGATGGTTTGTATCCCTCTTTTTATGATAAAAAATGCAATAATGATTTATCTATCACAATTTTACCTAATAACTTAAGTACATTAAATAACAAACAAGAAAAGATATATTTAAGTGTTTACCATATTTCTTTTAGTTTGTATTCGAGAGAGCAAGGTGCTGATGATTTTGTATATAAAAATACAGGTAAGATGTACCATGCTTATTATGTAAGTGATGGAAAAAATGGAGTTAATGAAATAGCTAGCGGTTATGCGGAATTTGATATTAGTAGTGAAATAATATCTTTTAGTAATTATAAGAAGGCATCAAAATTTATTTATATGGCATCTACTGAATTAGATAATTTTGAAGATACTGTATGGCAAAAGCCACAAACAAAATTGTTTAATATAAAAATTGACGACAGTGGTTTTGTATATATAGAAGATATATGTGTTATTGATAAAGCAAATGCAGAGTTTAATAAAGGCTTTGTATTGACAGAAAATGTACTTAATCATGACATAAAAGGGATATATAATTATAAGGGTGAAGAAATTTTGGGAGAATTATATAGAATAAATGATTTCAATAATAAACTAGCCGTAGTAAGTAGAGATAAGGAAAAAGTAGGTATTTATGACTTAGAAAAAGGTAAATTAATTGAAGATTGTAAATACGAAGATATCAAATTATATAACGACGGCTTTTATTCCATTATAAAAATTAATGATTATAACAGTAGTTATACGTTAAAATATGTTAAAAATGGAAAAAAATTTGCTGATGATATATTATCAATTACTTTAATTAATCTAGCCAGTTATAATGCCGATAAAGGTTATTATGAAACAATTTATAAAATACAAACGAATAGTGGTTACAAATTACTTACAGTTAGTGGTGAAGATATATTTTCACTAATAACAAATGTAACATAATATAGAGGGGTGATAAAAAGTGTATTCAAAAAATAATAGTAAATTATATAAATATGCACTAATAATAATAGCAATTATGTTTACTTGCTTATTATTTGGTTGTACCTCAAAATATTATAGTGTATCTAAAAAAAGCTTTGATAATATTTTAGTTGCAAATAATAATTATAGTGTAGTTGTTAGTGATGGTAAAGATTATCTTTATGATAATAACAAAAATAAAATTTGTATTGAAAATGGTTATGATAATTTGCAAATGATATCGGATAGTAGCGAAAGTAAATATTTGTATTTATTGGCAAGTAATTTTGACCAAAATGGTGGTAATATTTTAGATACAAGCGGAAATATAATGGTCGCTAGTAATGAAAATATGATAATATTTGATTTTGAAATTATTTCTAAATTAGCCAATGCTGATGAAGAAACATACATAAATTTCATAAAAATTAATTATTACAATCAAAATCATAATGTGCGTTCTTTACTTTATAATATGGATATGACACCAATACTTAGTGATGAGAATTTCATGATAATACCTGTTTATGAAAATGAAGAAAAAAAGACGCTAACTTCTTTTGAGGCGATTAAATATAGCGATAGTGAGCAAATCGAATTTATAAAAGTGCTTGATGAAAATAATCAAGAGCTTTACCAAATAAATTTTGATGATAATTATATATTTGAAGATATAACTTATTTAGATACCTTTTTGGGTGTTAAATATTTTTATAACGGAGTAGAATATATTGATATTGTTACTCCTAAAATTGTTGTTAATAAAGTAGATAGCATTAAAGCAATATTTTCAGATAATATAAATAATAAAATCAATGCGGTAGTTGCTACCGATAAAGAAAATAAAGATATATTAGTTACAAATGATAATCGAATTAGCTTAAGTCAAGTTGTATCAATAAATAGTAATTGTGACTATATAATTTGCAGAAATCAAGATAGTAATTTGGAAGCGATAAGTAGTAGCAATGGGAAAGTAATTGTAAGTTCTATATATTCTTATGATAATAACAATTTTGTTGTAAGAAATGTAACGGATAATACCGATACATATTATTCACTAAAGGGTGATAATTTATTTATTAATGATTATACAAATTATTCGGTAACTAAAAGAAATATTATTAGAGATAACGAAGATATCTATCAGGTATTTTCAATAGTCGATTTATTCGGTGATGATGATAAAATAACTATTTATAAAAATGGTGAAAATAAATGTGTGTTAGAGGGGGATTATCGGATAATAAATTCGGATGATAAAATTCTACTAATAGAAAAATGGGGACAATCCGTTAAAACAGAAACAATAAGCTATAATTATTATACGAGTGAAAAAGTGGTTATTGAAATTAATCAATTTGGGCAAAAAGTTTCGTTATATGAATATCAAGTAGATGATAATAACAGTGCGATAATAAAAGAGGAAGATGAATTAATTTATTTTGTAGGTGATGATATAAATTGTTCTGTATTGCCTTATGATTCAGAAGATTATAATGGTTATATAAAGGGTGATGGACTAGAGATGAATAGAGAAACTTTGAATTGGGAATACAATGATAATATTTTAATTAGCAGGGAAATTATTTCTTTTAATTTTAATGTATATAAAAGAAAACTTAATGTATTTGAAAGTGTTGGCGATAATCTTATATACGATTATACTTACAATAATAAGACAATCTATGCTTATTATGTTTTAGAAAATGATGGTTCTTTAAGCGAAATTTATATTGGAGACACTAGAGAAAATATCAAAACCTTAGTAAAACCAGGCTTGAAAAAACTAATGTTAATATCATCGGTTATTGATTATTCTTTAATTGGTAGCAATTATCATACTTACAATTCATATTTGTGTAATGTGAATTTTGATGAGAATGAAAAAATCCAACTTGAAAAAACGGAATTTGCCAATTTGTCTAATGGCGTTTTTATGGGAGATTATTTAGTTTTTCGGAATGTGTTTAATGATTTAAATACTGTAGTTGATTATCAAAAAAATGAACTATTGACAAATCAATATGAAGTTTCTGAGATAAAAGGGAATTTGGCACTAATAAAAAAGGGTAGTAGAAGTTATGGTGTCTATAATTTAGATACAAAAAAAGTAATTGAAAAACCTGTATTGGGTAATGTTATGTTATTAGATGACCAATACTATATAAAGTATAAAATTTATAAAAATGAATATGTAGGTGTTTTATGCAATGGCAAGGGTAAGAAAGTTATTGATAATGTCTATGACTACTATCCTACCCAAGTCAGTTTTGATGAAAAATGCAATTGTTTTGCATTTTGTATAGGTAACCAATATAAATTATTCATAATAAAATAATCAATTATATAATAATTATGTTTTTTTAAGCACCTTTTATTAGGTGCTTTTTTTATTTGTATCTATTTCCTCCTCCCATACAGCCCATACTCTTAAATAATATACACATTAGGTCACAACTAGGGTCATAACACCTATGAGGTGGACAAGGTGGATATGGAGGTGGACAAGGTGGATATGGTGGACACTGCGGATATGGAGGTGGACAAGGTGGTGGACAAGGTGGATATGGATTATATGGTGGATAATATGGCGGTCTTTTTGATGGATGGCACCAGCCACCCCTTGGGCACACCCAAGATGAATTACTTTGTCCACTATTGTTATTTATATTTTCGTTGGGGGAATAATAACCAGTGTTATTATTGGGGAAGTTATAATTTGTTGTCATTGTTTAATTTTCTCCTTTTTTCATAAGTCTTTAATACATTTATATTCTTATAGAAAATAAATTGTCGATAGAATTGAGAAAAAAAATAATAAAAATAGGTGCAATTTACTAGACAAATTGTAAATAATTATATACAATGTATTTAGCACTCAGGTATGGAGAGTGCTAAAAACATTTTAGAGGAGATAATTTTATGAAAAAGTTTAAGACAGAAAGTAAGAAAGTATTGGACTTAATGATAAATTCTATCTACACTCATAAAGAGATTTTTTTAAGAGAGTTGTTAAGCAATTGTAGTGATGCAATTGACAAACTTTATTATAAGAGTTTAACTGGTGGTGTAAGTGGATTATCAAGAGATGATTTTGCGATTACTATAAGTTTAGATAAAGATAACCGTATTTTGACAATTAGTGATAATGGTATTGGTATGACCAAAGATGAATTGGATAGTAATTTGGGCGTAATAGCTAGGTCAGGTTCACTTGATTTTAAGCAATCAAACCAAAATAAAGAAGAAAATATCAATATAATTGGTCAATTTGGTGTTGGTTTTTACAGTGCATTTATGGTAGCAAAAAAAGTAATAGTAGACAGCCGTGCTTATGGTTCGGAAGAAGCAAATAAATGGATAAGTTCTAGTGCAGATGGATATGAAATTGAAGCTAGCGACAAAGTAAGTTATGGAACTGTAATTACACTAAACATCAAAGATAATACCGATGAAGACAATTATGATGATTATTTAGATGAGTATACAATTAAAAATTTGGTAAAAAAATATTCAGATTATATTCGTTATCCAATAGTAATGGAACTAACTAAATATAAAGAAAATAGTGAAACAAAGTTGCAAGAAAAGTATACTGAAGAAACTACACTAAATGCAATGGTACCTTTGTGGAAAAAACCTAAAAAAGATGTAAAACCAGAAGAATATAATAAGTTTTATAAAGATATGTTTAATGATACAAATGACCCATTAAAAGTTATTCATACAAGTGCTGAAGGTGCTGTAGACTATAAAGCATTGTTATTTGTGCCATCTGAAGCCCCTTATAATTTTTATACAAAAAATTATGAAAAGGGACTAAAATTATTTACTAATGGCGTAATGATTATGGAAAAATGTGCTGATTTACTCCCTGACTATTTTTCTTTTGTAAGAGGCGTAGTTGATAGTGAACTTACTTTAAATATTAGTCGTGAAACTATCCAACATAATAGACAATTAAAGGCTATTTCAAACAATTTAGAAAAGAAAATCAAAAAAGAACTATTAGATTTACTTAAGAATGATAGAGAATCTTATGAAAAATTCTTTGATGCGTTTGGATTGCCAATTAAATTCGCTTTATATGATGGTTGGGGTGCAAACAAAGATAAAGTTATTGATTTAGCTATCTTTAATTCACTTAAAGAGGGTAAGAGAATAACTTTAGATGAATATGTAGAAAAAATGGCAAATGACCAAAAATATATTTATTATGGAACAGGTAAAACAATTGATGCAATAAAAACTTTACCACAATGCGACAAACTTTCCGATAGTGGTTTTGACATTTTATTACTAACTGATGATGTAGATGAATTTGCTATGAAAGTTATTAATACTTTTAAGGAAAAAGAATTCAAATCAATCCAAAGCAGTGATTTAGGCTTGGAAAATGAAAAAGAAGTTAGCGAAGAAGATAAAGAACTTACTGATTATTTATCTAGTAAATTAGAAGGTAAAGTAAGTAAGGTCAGAATAAGCAAATCACTAAAAAATCATCCAGTTTGTATTGTTACTGAAGGCGAAGTAACATTAGAGATGGAAAAGGTCTTGAAAAGTATGCCAAATGCGGGCGAAAATGTAGCCGTAGCTACCAAAATACTAGAAATTAGTGCAAACCACGCTATATATCAAACTCTTAAAGAATGCTTTATTAATGATAAAGAAAAGCTAGATAATATAGCACAAATTTTATACAGTCAAGCATTACTTATTGAAGGAATTACATTGGAAAATCCTACTGAAATTGCTGATATGATTTGTAAATTGATATAAGTTAGTATTGATATAAAATAATAATAAATGCAACCTTGCCAAAGGTAAATGGTAAGGTTGCATTTTTTTTATAAATTTATAAAAAAGATAAACTAATGGCGGTGCTTGACATAGAGTGCATTAATATGCTAAAATACATATTAAGTAAATATATATAAATAATATATTAATAATATATTAACAAACTCATATCCTAAATATTCGCAAAAAGCGTATACAAAATATGAGCTTAAGGGTTTTTTTTAATAAAAAAAAGGGAAGGTTTTATACTCAAATTTTATAAATTTATATAAAAAGTTGGGATATATTACAAACAAATAAATAATGACGATAGGAATAATATTAGCAATGGAAAGCGAGTTAGCTCCTTATTTAACTGGCAAGTATTCCATAGAAGATAAACAAGGTAAATTGTTTTATCATTTAAAAATATCAAACAAGGAAGTTATTTTGGCTTTCAGCGGTATCGGCAAGGTTAATGCAAGCTATACCACTTCATTAATAATTCACAATTATCAACCTGATATAATAATAAGTACTGGCGTAAGTGGCGGATTGGGACAATCTGATTTGATGCAATTTGTAGTAGCTAGTGCAACTTGTCAACACGATTTTGACACATCTGCTTTAGGTGATGAATTAGGTATGATAGGTACAATAAATGTAAAATATTTTCCAACTGATAAAGTTATATCCCAATTATTTATTAAAGATGCAAATGCAAAATATGGAGTGGTCGCTTGTGGCGACCAATTTATTTGCAACAAAGAAAAAGCAAAGCAAATATCTACTGACTTTAACGCAATAGCTTGTGATATGGAAAGTGGGGCAATAGGACAAGTGTGTTATATGGCAAAAGTTCCTTATGTTGTTGTTCGTTGTATTTCTGATAGTGCTGATGATAATGCTACAATGGATTTTAATACTTTAGTTATTAAAGCAAGCAAATTGCTTTCTAGTAAAGTTATTGAAACTATAAAAACATTGAGCATTGATAAACTTGGAGATTAAAATATGTCAAAATTTAGAAAATCAATAATAGAAAATAGAAAGAAATTTGCAGCTGTGGCTTTTTGTGTAGACATATTTTTGTTTGCAATGTGTTTTATGATTGCATACTATGCCGATAGAAGTAATCGTGCCTATGAATTGTTAGAAGAAGTTGTTAGCAACGGAAACACTCAAGTAAATATACAAACTGCTAGTTTGGGTATGACTATGATTTTATGTATTCCTTGTTGTATAACAACAGTATGTATTATGTATTTTGCTAATATGTATCGTATAGCTTGGCAATATGCGGGAGTTGTAGAATTAATAAAACTTTTATTAGTATCAATAATAAGTATGGTGTTAGGTGGAATCTATAGAGGTTTATTCACATACATTTTTCCAAATAGTACTAAAGATAGTGTAAGTTTAACAATAGTAATTATCTCATATTTATTATTTTTCTTATTTGCTATATTATATAGAATATTTAGCAAAGTAGTTTTGGGTGTAAATAATAGTTTTAGAATTAATAATTCACAGAATGCAAATAATCAAAAAGTAATTGTTTATGGTGCGGGTTATAATGGTGCAGCACTAGTTAAAAGACTTATAGAGAATGCATCTGATGGATACACACCAGTAGCTTTTATTGATGATGATTACAACAAAAAAGATACATTAATTAGCAATATACCTGTTGTCGGCGGGAAAGAAATGCTTACAGAAGCTATTGTTAAGTATAATGCTGAGGTTGTCGTTATTGCTATAAGTACACTTACGAAAAATCAACTTAGAGATTTATTTGATTATATTAAGCAATTTGGTCTTAAAATAATGATTACAAGCGAAATAAATGATGCTACTAATACGCTTAATGGTGATGTTGTTAGTATGCGTAATATCAAAATTGAAGATTTATTGCATCGTGATGAACACGAAATGGATAAAAATTTAGTTGATTCATTTATTAAAGATAAAGTTATTATGGTAACAGGTGGTGCCGGCAGTATAGGTAGCGAAATTTGTAGACAAGCACTTATATATGGCTGTAAGCATTTAGTAATATTTGACCAACACGAAAATGGAATGTTTATAATTAATGAAGAATTAAAAAGAATTTATGGTATAGAAAAATACTCATTAGAAGTAGGGACTGTTCGTGACCGTGACAAATTACGAGAGGTTATGGAAAGATATCATCCTAATGTAGTTTTTCACGCAGCTGCATACAAACATGTACCAATGATGGAAATAAGTGCCGATGAGAGTATAAAAAATAATATATTAGGTACTAAAAATGTAATTGAGCAATGTGATGAAAGCGGTGTGAGTAAATTTGTGCTTATAAGTACAGATAAAGCAATTAATCCTGCCAATATTATGGGAGCAACTAAGCGAGTAGCAGAATTAGTTTTACAAACATTATCGACTAAGACAAAGACACAATTAGCTGCGGTTAGGTTTGGAAATGTTTTAGGTAGTAGTGGTAGCGTTATACCTACTTTTATAAAACAAATCAATGAAGGTGGACCAATAACTGTTACGGATAGAGATATGAAAAGATACTTTATGACAATACCTGAGGCAGTAAGGTTGGTTTTGCAAGCAGGTGCTTTGGCAAAAGGTGGTGAAGTTTTTGTGCTTGATATGGGCAAACCGGTTTATATTTATGATTTAGCTTGTGATTTAGTTTTGATGAGCGGATTAGTACCTAATAAAGATATAGAAATCAAAATTTGCGGACTTCGTCCAGGCGAAAAATTATTTGAAGAATTACAATATGGCGATGAAAGTGTGGATAATACATCGCACAAAAATATATTTGCTTGTAGGCTTGCTGATGTAAACGGGGAAAAAATTCTTGATACAGTAGAAAAAATGAAAGCAGTCGCAAATTCAGGCGATAAAGACCTAAGTGAAAAGCTTTTGTTTGACTTAGTACCAAGTGAATATAGAAATTTACACAAAAACCCTAATGCAAGAGTATAATAATTAAAAGAGAGGATAAAAAATGCAATTACATCATTTTGGAACAGATGGAATAAGAGCAAAAAATGAAGTGTTTACTACCGAGTATTTGAAAAGAATAGCTTACGGTATAACAAACCTCAAACAAGAAATGACTGTAGTTATTGGTCGTGACCCTAGAGTTAGTGGCAAATACATAGAAAAAGAACTTATAAAAACATTAATAGCAACTGGAGCAAGCGTTATTTCAGTAGGTATGGTACCTACACCAACACTTGCATTTTTAACTAAGTTTTATGGTGCAGATTATGGAGTTATGCTTAGCGCAAGTCACAATCCACCAGAATTTAACGGAATAAAATTATTTACTGGTGCAGGAGAAAAAGTATCGGAAGAAACCGAATTAGCAGTTGAAAAAATTATTGATAATAAAGAATTTTTACCTAGAAAAGGCGAGGGTACTTTTACCACAAAAAATGGTGACCAAAATTATATTGACTATATAATAGATAAAATAAAACCAAATTTAAGTGGCGTAAAAGTATTATTAGATACAGCAAATGGTGCTACTGCAATAATTGCACCAAAATTATTCGAAATAGCGGGAGCAAAAGTTACACAACTTAAAAATGAAGTTGATGGAATAAATATAAATAATGGTTGTGGAGCAACACAAATTGATTTTTTGGCAAAGGAAATGGCAAAAGGTGATTTTGATATTGGTTTTGCTTATGACGGAGATGGCGATAGAGTAAAATGCGTAGCAAATAACAAAATTTTTGATGGTGACCATCTAATGTATTGTCATTGTAAGGACTGGATAGCACAAGATAAATTACCGAATAATGCTATGGTAGGCACTATAATGAGCAACTTAGGAACCGAAAATGCTTGCAAAAAGAATGGTATAAAACTTATTAGAGTAGGTGTTGGTGACAAATTTGTATATAGAGAAATGGTTGCTTGCGGTTACAAAATTGGTGGTGAAGAAAGTGGACATATGATTTTTATGGACTACTTAAGAACAGGTGATGGTATGATAGCTAGTTTACTTTCGGCTATCCTAAACCTTAAGACACCACTTATAGCACTTGATGACATAGAAATGTGTCCGGCAATTACCGAATGTGTAATGTGTGACAAACAAGGTGTTGCAAATTTTAATGGAAGTAAGATTATTGCAAGTTATTTAGCAAATATAGAAAAAGAATATCGTATTGTAGTTAGACCAAGTGGTACAGAACCAAAAATAAGAATATTAGTAGAAAATGAAAATTCAGAATTAGCTACATTAAAAGCTTTAGAAATTAAAAAAGTTATAAAAGAAAATATATAAACTGTAGCAGTTTTAAGGAGATAAATAAATTATGAAAATTTTTAGATTTAATGAACAAAGATTGCCCAAAATTAATACCGGCGGTAAAACTATGTTGGAAATACAAGACTACTTTCTAAAAGATATTATTGGAATAGACAGTGAAAAGGATATCAAAGTAGAAGATGGAGAGTATTATTTAGTGCTATATAATGATACACCACTTGTAAATCCAGAATTTTTGCAAGACATTCAAGAAGAATGTGAGAATTTGAATATTGCTTATAAAATTGGAGATGGATATTTAGCTAAGGCAGGAACTGTTAGAGAATTTAAGCTATGCGAAAATCCTTATGCTATGCAAGTTATGAAATATAGCGATATTTCTTATGTATTTGCAATATTAAAAGAATATGTGCTTAATAAACATATAAATAACGATATAGTTATTTATGACCCAAATAATACTTATATAGATTTGGATGTAGAAATAGGAAAGGGTTCTATTATTCATCCAATGGTAAACCTAACGGGACATACCAAAATAGGTAAGAATGTTGTTATATTCAGCTATACTGACTTAATTGATACGATTATCGGTGATGACACTGATATTCGTTCTACATATGCGTTAGAAGCTGTGGTTGGCAATAATTGTACTTTAGGGCCTTTTACAACTTTGCGTAAAGATGCAAATATTGGAGCTTACTGTAGAGTGGGCGATTATGTGGAAATAAAAAATAGCAACATAGCCGATAATGTAAAAATAGCTCACCTTGCTTATGTTGGTGATAGTGATGTAGGCGAATTTACCAATGTTGGGTGCGGTTCGGTTTTTGCTAACTATAATGGTAAAGATAAGAATAGATGTAAAATTGGTAGCAATGTATTTATAGGAGCAAATACTAACCTAGTTGCACCTATTGTTGTTAATGATAATGCATTTATTGCGGCTGGTAGTACAGTTACTCATGATATACCAGAAGGAAATTTCTGTATTGCAAGGTCAAGACAAATATTAAAAGATAAATGGGAAAGAAAATAATATAATAAATATTATCAAAGGAGAAATTATTATGACAAAAATTTTAGTTACTGGTGGGGCTGGATATATAGCAAGCCATACTAATGTAGAATTGTTAAATGCAGGATATGAAGTTGTTGTTTTAGATAATTTGGTAAATTCATCTAGAGAAAGTATAGCTAGGGTTGAAGAACTAACCGGCAAAAAAATCACCTTCATAGAAGGAGATTGTCGTGATAGAGCAATTCTAAACAATATTTTTAATTCACACGACATTGAAGCGGTTATTCACTTTGCGGGGTTAAAAGCAGTTGGAGAGAGTTGTGCAAATCCAATTATGTACTATGAAAATAACCTAATGAGTAATCTAGCATTAGTTGATGTTATGGCAAAGCATAATGTTAAAAAATTGGTATTTTCATCATCAGCAACAGTGTATGGCGTTCCAAAATTCTTGCCACTTACTGAAGACCATCCATTGTCCACAACGAATCCTTACGGTGCAACCAAACTTATGGCAGAGCAGATATTTACAGATGTTCAAAAAGCAGATAAGAATTGGCACATAATACTACTTAGATATTTCAATCCGGTGGGTGCTCACGATAGTGGTAGAATTGGCGAGAATCCAAAAGGTGTTCCAAATAATCTTATGCCGTATGTAAGTCAAGTAGCAGTAGGGAAATTAAAACAACTAAAAGTATATGGCGATGATTATGATACTCCAGATGGTACAGGCGTTAGGGATTATATTCACGTGGTAGATTTAGCTATGGCACATCTTAAGGCATTACAAAACATAGATAAATATGAAGTAGAACCAATAAATATTGGTACAGGAGTAGGATATTCCGTACTTGATATGGTAAAAGCATTTGCTAAAGCAAGTGGTAAAAAAATACCTTATGAAATTGTACCAAGAAGACAAGGCGATATAGCTAGTTGCTATAGTAATTGTGACAAATCAAAGAAAGAATTAGGATTTGTAGCAAAAAAGAATTTGGAAGATATGTGTCGTGACCTTTGGAAATGGCAAAGCGAGAATCCAAACGGATACGATGACTAATTAGCAAAAAATAAAAAAAGACAAAAAAAATTGCAATCTATATATTATAGGTTGCAATTTTCTTTATAAATAAAAGTACAAATTACTATTTATTTTATTATTCTTGTCATATCGGTAGTAATAATTAAGTTTACGCCCGAATCAAGAACATTAACAGCGACTACTGTCCCTACTTTAAGTGGTTTATCGACAGTAATAGAATTAATAATTTTCATAAGTTCTAGCATTTGTCCTTTAGGTATTTCGCCATCGGTACGTACTGAAACGACAGGCATTTGTTTGAATATAGTAGCTACCGTACTAGTTAAACTTCTAGTAGGTGCCGTTAATTCTTTTTCAGCAAAAGCAATTCCACGAGGACATTTATTTCCTTTTACGATAATTTCGCCATTATCTAGTTGTTCTACTTCAAGGCTACAGCCATTAGGACAGCTAATACAAGTCATTGTGGTTTTCATATATTATCCTCCAATACTAAATCTAGCGTGTCACCTTTTTTTAGGTCAAAAGTAAATTTTAATGCTTCCATTTCGGGTGGTTTTACATTATTATACTTTTTATTTAATACTTCTTTGCCATTAACTAATATATGCAAAGTAGCTTTATTGTAGATTTTGTTAGCACGAAAATAAATATTTGTAGGTTCATTAGAAAGCACATTAATATATTGCGGTACAACATATAAAAACCCTTTATGATTTACTTTCACTAGTTCACGACTTTCTATATCGAGATTATGTCCAGCAATTTCGCTAACTTCAGAAACGAAATCAACAAGGTCGTGAGTATGCAACGCATTGCCTACAGAATAAATACCATCGACCATAGTTTGCATAAATTGGTCAACAAACGGGCCTTTAGTGCGAGGGTCAATAGGTACATCTAGGCTTATAGCTAATTCATTTTCGGGTATAAGACCGACAGAAACTATTAGTGCATCACATTCTATCATTTCAGCAGTTCCGTCAATAGGACACATATTTTCATCAACAGCCATTATTTCTACTTTTTCAACTCTTTTTTCTCCAAATACACGAGTTGCAGTTTTGCTAAGGTGCAAAGGGATATTAAAGTCGACAAGACATTGCTGTATATTACGAGAAAGCCCGCTAGGAGTACTTTTTGCCTCATATACACCGATTACTTCAGCGCCCTCAAGAGTTAGACGACGGGCCATAATAAGACCGATATCTCCACTACCTAGAATAACGCATTTTTTGGTAGGAAGACCGCCCATAATATTTACATAATGTTGTGCAACTCCGGCAGTCATAAGACCGACAGGGCGTGTCCCGTGAATATTCACTTGACGTGGAGTTCTTTCACGACAACCATTAGCCAAAATTAATTTTTGCCCTTGATAGGTAATCATACCTTCCGTTGAAGTAGTAGTTACATTAAATATATTATTTTCTTTTTTTATTTCAACTACGAAATTAAGTAGTTTAAGGTCAATATTTTCAGCAGAATAGATTTTTTCAATAAATCTTTCCGCATATTCAGGACCAGACAATTTTTCGCCAAAACGCATAACCCCAAATCCATCGTGAATACATTGTTTTAAGATACCGCCAATACGACTTTCCCTTTCTATAATAAGTACTTTATCTTTCTTATCAACGGCAAGTGCAGCTGCCATACCTGCAGGTCCGCCACCGATTACTATTGCTTTATAAATCAATTTTGACCTCCTTTAGTATGCTTAAGAAGCAATTCGCTATCTTCGCCTTTTTTACTTACTGATAAAATATTACCGTTATTATGGTCGGCTATCATTTGAGTAATAATAGGAGAACAAAAACCGCCTTGACATCTGCCCATACCGGCACGAGTTCTACGCTTGATACCATCAATTGTAAGTGCGGGAATAGGGGAGTTCATTGCATCTAGAATTTCACCTTTAGAAATTTGTTCGCACCTACATACAATAACGCCATAATCAGGATTTTGTTTAATTAGAGCATCTCTTTTATTAGTAGGAAGTTCTCTAACAAGCGGTATACCCTTTCTTATAGGATTAAAGTTTGTATTTGCTTTTATTGTTTTATCTTTATTAAGGATTTCAATAGTCCATTTTGTTATGTCTTCAGCAATGGCAGGTGCTGCGGTAACTCCGGGAGACTGTATTCCAGCAGCTTGCACCAAGTTACTAATTACAGGACTTTTTTCTATTATAAATTTTTCTTCATAAGTAGCAGCCCTTGTACCTGCAAAATAAGTTATTATGTCACTGCGTTTTAAGTCAGGTGCAAGTAATTTTTGTTTTTCAAAAACCTCATCTAGTTCTTTTGCACTAGTGGCATTATTTTCTCTATCGGGTGTTTCGTTTGCACTAGGTCCGACAATAAGATTGTGGTCAATCGTAAGAACGACTCCGCCACCTTTAGAATGGTTTTCGCCTGAACTTGTACTAATTGCAAATTTTCCAATTACTGTTTTTGTTAATTTTGCCGTTTTGCTATCAAGCACCGCTTCAACACCTTTACGAGGGTGAATAGTGAAAAATCTATCGCCCGCTTTTTCAGCAATTACATCACTAAAAATTCCAGCAGCATTTATAAGTACTTTAGGATAAATCGTGCCTCTATTTGTCGATACAGAAACAACTTTTCCATTTTCATTTTTTATATCCAGTACAGCAGTATTTAGGCAAACTTTCACACCATTATTTACTGCACATTCAGCTAGTGCAACTGTCATACCATAAGGACTAACAGAACCCGCACCACCGCAGAAAAATGCACCATAATGATATCCTGCATTACTAATGATTTTGTTTACATCTTTGTTTCTATATAATCTCAATGGAATTTTATTCAAAGAACCTCTCATTTTAATGAAAGGATAAATTAATTTTTGCCATTTTTCAGTAAAAAGTACAGTTTGTCCGCATTTTTCTATAGGAACATCAAGTTCTTTCGATAATGTGTCGTACAATTTGTTGCCACGCATATTATACTTTACCTTATTAATATAAGGGGGAATATCGATACCCGCGTGAATCATACCGTCATTACGAGATGATTGCCCTATAGCAAGGTCGTATTCTTTTTCTACTAGCATAATATTAATGTCATATTTTGATAATTCACGTGCAATCGCACACCCGACAATTCCACCACCGACAATAAGTGCATCACATTTTGCACCATCATATAATTTGTCTGTAATAGGAGAAATTCGCATAGGTGTAGATACATAACCTTTTAGTTTGATATCATTAATTACGCCACGTGAATTTTTAGTTATAGCAAGTCTGCCGCAAGTTAGTATATCATGGTAATTAGCTAACTCACCTTGAAGCCAAACTCCGCCGTTTTTTTCACTAATATTAATGCTAGAAAATCCAGCTTTTATTAATTTTTCTTTTATTTTTTTTATATTAATCATAATACAATTATTTTAACATACCACTAAATTATTGTAAATACGTAAACCACTCAAAATTACCTACAAACTGTCCAAAATGTATTTTATCTAGCATAAATAAGGGATTAGTAAACCTTTATTGTAAAAAAATATTGATTATTAATAATGAATTGGGATATAAAATTATATTTATTTTACTTTTTTTTGCCCATTATAAAGAACATATCTTCATTGTCAATAATTCTAATTATATCAAAATAAGGTACAAAATATTGAGCTTCCAAAGTAGCACTTTGTAAAGGTACACTTACTCTTTCTACTTCTTTAGTACCTAGGTGTCTAGAATTTATTTTATCTGCACTTTCATCGTGCATAATAACGAATGTTCCATTTTTCTTAAGGATAGAATTTAATTTTTTTGCTAATTTTTCTTTATCCAAAAAGTGAGGGTAAGCATTAAAAATAATTGCTTTATCAAACCCTTTTTCATCAAAATAATAGAAGTTGGTATTTTGAAAACGAATATTTAACCCAATATATTTTTCCTTAGCTCTATTTATCATTTCATTTGATAAATCTATTCCAACAATTTCCTTATTTGTTTTATCCAAAATAATCCCATCAATAATACCAGTGCCACAAGCTATATCAAGTACTTTATCATCGGGGTTTATATCGCAATATTCAATAAGTGATTCCAATTTTTTTGGTAAAGCTTCACTAATATTGTCCCAGTTAGTCGCCAATTTATCAAAAAACTTTGCTGTATTTACATATATCAAATTTTCATTATCCATTAATTTAGTTTGCCTTCTTATCTTTAGAATGTACCTTATTATAATAAAGTAATCTAAGATTGTCAAATGCCTAGGTAAAAACCGGCAAAATACAAAAAGTAAATAAAATGTCAAATTAAATAGATAAAATTAATTACTATTTTTATCGGTTTTTTTGTGGTGTTTTAAAAATAATTAAAAATTGACTATTGACAAAGAGTTTTGTTTGTATTAGAATAAATATGGTGGTATTACCACCGATTAAATTAGGAAGGTAAAAATGAAAAAAAATTTAACTGATGAATTTATAGAAAAACTTGAATATAGGATATTAATGGGAGAATATAAGGTTGGTCAAAGATTGCCGACATTGCGAGAACTTGCGACAACAAATGGCGTTAGTCGTTCGGTAGTCAATGCTGCAATAATAGAACTTGCAAACATTGGATATATAAAAATTGTACCTACGAAATGGATAGAGGTAGCAGATTGGGAGAGAGAGGGCAGTTTAGCAATACTAAACGGAATTGTAGAATTTGATTTGATGGATAAAAAAATCATTGGTTCATTATTAGATAGTAGAAAACTAATAGAAATCGAATGTGTAAAACTAGCAAGTTTAAAAGCAAAAAAGCAAGATATTTTGAAATTGCAAGCTATAGTTAATGAAGAAAATATTTATATAAGCATTGAAGATCGTGTTTGCATTGATATGAAATTTCATCATATGATAAGTGTTATGAGTGGTAATTTTGTTTATCCTCTAATAATGAAATCATTCGAAAAAAACTCGTATAAATTAATTCATGAATTTTATAGTAAAGACAACATTTATGAATTTGTAATGAAAACGCATAAAGAAATTTTAGAAGCAATAAGCAGTGGCGATGTGGATACAGCTTGTAATAGCATGCTAAATCTATTGATACACGGCGAAAAAATTTTATTTGAAAAAATAGGAGGGTAATATGGCAATTAAATATGAAGATGCAGTAAAGAAACCAGGAAAACTTAGTCCGAGAGTCAAATGGTTAAGGGATTATTATTTTGAAGGAATAAACCGTAAGTGGAATAACGAATACACCGCTTATACTAATGGTACGCCTTGGGATACTCAATATGATGAAATAACTTATTATATAGTGCCTGAGACCTATACGTTTATACCTACATTTAACGCTTCACTTAAACAATCATCGGAAATTGTTCCTATTGATGAAAGTTTTTGGAAGATGTCTATACCGGAAAGGAAAGCTTTTTATACAAAAAAAGTGGTTGTTGAAAATTTGCCTATGGAGGTTTTACCAAAAGATCTTTTATGCGGGGCAAGATTTAATATGATGTATTCAATGGGTCTGAACAAAAAAGAACAGGCAAAACGGGATAAACTCGTTTTGAAAGCACGGGCAAATATGTCTTTTATATATAATCACGGGTTTGGAAATGGTGGGGCATCATGCGGACATCTTATACCTGATTATGCAAAGATAATTAAGCACGGGTTTAAGGGCGAATACGAAAATTTGCAAAAGAAATTTGAGTTATTGTCGGAAAAAGATAAAAGCGGAAAAAAGGGTGCGCAATTAAAAGCAATGATGACATCTTGTAATATGCCGAAAGAACTTGCACAAAAATACAGCAAATTCTGTTTATCTCTTGCTGAAAAAGAAAATGATTCGATGCGTAAAGCAGAACTTATTACTATGTCAGAGAATATGAAAGTTGTGCCGTGGAATGGTGCTGAAAATTTTTATCAAGCTATTCAAGCTTTGTGGATAACGCATATGCTAGTAATGACTGATGAAAAATATCCGGGACCTGGTGTTTCTTTTGGCAGATTAGACCAATACCTATTGCCTTATTATGAGAAATCATTAAAAGAGGGAATGACTGAAGATTTTATGAAAGAAATTTTAGGTTGTTTTTGGTTTCATTGTAATACAGCTTATGATGCACAAATTCGTGTAGGTGGAAATCAAGGAATTACGGCAGGATTTGGACAATTATTTACATTGTCTGGATTAGGAAAGGGCGGTAAGGATATGACTAATGCGTTGACTTATCTATTTCTTGATGTAATTGACGATATGAGCCCTATTTTAGAGCCAAAACCGAATGTTAGGATACATAATAATACCCCGGAAAAGCTAATGGACAAGCTTGTAGAGATGATTAGTACAAGCCAAGGAGCACCATTTTTATTAAATTTTGATGAACGCTCTATAGCAGGTATGATGAGAGAATCAAAAAGGGGCAAAATCGAAAAACTAATAAATTTGAATAATGCCTATGAATATGCTCAAGTTGGTTGTCTTGAAAATACAATGGTAGGCAATGATAGAAGTGGTACGGTTGATAACAATGTTAATTTACTAAAAGCTATGGAGTTTGTATTTGGTAATGGTAAAGATATGTTGCCTTATATAGACCCAATGTCAGGTAAAAATTCGAAATTGGTTCAATATGCACCCATAACAGGTACTTTGGAAAGTTTAGATACTTTTGAAAAGTTTTTCGAAGCCTATGTAGTACAGACAAAGTTTTTGATTAAAAAAATGGTAGAAAACTATGAATTTTCGGAAAGTATTAGAGCCGTTTATAATCCTACGCCTTATTTGTCAGTTTTAGTAAATGGGTGTGCGGATAAATGCTTAGATGTAACCCAAGGCGGGGCGGAAATAAGTTTTGTAACAATGGAAGGTGTGACTTATGCGACAACAGTCGATAGCCTTTTGGCGGTTAAATATTTGGTTTATGACAAAAAAGAATGCACATTAACGCAATTAGTTGATGCATTAAAAGCTAATTGGAAAGGTTTTGAAATATTGCAGTCAAAAGCACTTTATAAAGCACCTAAATATGGTAGAGATGATGATGAAGCGGACTCTTTTGCAAAAAAAATTATGGATATATGGTCCGATGAAGTTTGGAAATACAAGACAAAATCTACAAATAGACAATTTAGACCTGGAATGCTTTCTTGGAATTATTGGATTGGTGCGGGCTATATTTTGAAAGCAAGTGCAAATGGTAGAACAGAATCGCAGTTTTTGTCGAATGCAATTTGCCCATCAAATGGTGCGGATATTAATGGTCCGACTGCAAACAGTAACTCGGTCGGTATCGCTTTAGGTGGCAAGGCAGAAAAGGGAGATTATTTGAATTATTTGAATAATATGCCAAATGGTGCTAGTCATACAATTACTTTTAATACTTCTTTAATTAAAGATGAAAATCATAAAGAAAAATTTAAGTCATTTATTCGGGGATATTGCAAAAATGGTGGCACTGCTTTGCAAATAAATATTCTTGATACAAAAGTATTAAAAGAAGCACAATTACATCCTCAAGATTATAGGCATCTTTTGGTAAGAATAACTGGCTACAATGCTTATTTTGTTACAGTTGGCAGAGAATTGCAAGATGAAATAATTGCAAGAGAAAGCCACAAACAATGCTGATATGTTAGTACTTAATTTTCAAAGAATGTCCACAGAAGACGGACCAGGTCTACGCACTACGCTATTTGTCAAAGGGTGTCCGCTTAAATGTGAATGGTGCCACAATCCCGAAAGCATACCATTCAAACTTCAAAATGAGTGGGTGGGAGTAAGATGCATAGGTTGTAATACTTGCCTAAAAGTTTGCGACAATGGTGCAATATTTGCAGATAAGAATGGTATAAAAATCGATTTTGATAAGTGCACAAACTGTGGTAAATGTATAGAAGCTTGCCCTACTGGTGCATTAGAACAAAAAGGTATGTATATGTCGGTAGATGATGTATATGCTACTTTGATAAAAGATAAATCATATTGGGGAAAAGACGGTGGCATAACTTTATCTGGTGGAGAAATTCTTATGCAGTCAGTAGAAGCTAGTAAATTATTGAAAAAAATCAAGGTATCAAATATCAATATCGCCATCGATACTTGTGGTTTTTGTAAAAAACAAGACATAGACAACATCTTTGATAACACTGATTTATTTCTATATGACATAAAATTGTTCGATAATGTACAGCATAAAGCTTTTACGGGACAAGATAACAAAATAATCAAAGAAAATTTTGAGTATTTGGTGGAAAAATGCAAGGGAACAAACAAGCGAATTTGGGTTCGTACACCAATTATTCCGAATGCAACTGATAGTGATGAAAATATTAGGAACATAGCTAATTTTATAAAAGGTAAAGTTGAAATATGGGAAATGTGTGCTTTTAATAATCTTTGTAGAGATAAATATGAAAGGTTATATAAAGAATGGGATTATAAAGCAACACCACTAATGGAAGAAAAAAGAATGAATGAGCTTGTCAATATTGCTAAGGCTCAAGGTATGAATAATGCGAAATGGTCGGGAATGACGAAAAAAGGAGAATGACTATGAAAACAGTAAATAAAAAAGATGCTAAGGATTTTGACAATCCATACAAAATAGCTTTGGTTGCTCTTTTAGATGATAAAAAGGACATACATATTACTTTGATGTCAACGCTAATGAATAAGGGCGATAACAAGATGATGATAGGCGAATTTGTTATTGGTGATAGTAAAAAATTTATTTACCAAAATCCAAACACAGGTTTTTTGATTATGAACACCAATAAAGAATTTTGGACGGGAAAAATGAAATTCACGCACTTTGTTATTGACGGTGATGACTATGTTCATTATAATAAAATGCCATTGTACCGATTTAATACTTATTTTGGTGTAAATAAAGTTCATTATGCGGATTTAATAGATATAAGTGAACGTACAAAACTAGATATGGGAGGTGTCATAGGTAACGCAATTAAGGTATCTATGTTTAAAGGAATTATGGCAGGGGATAAGAGTAAAAAAATACTTCGTCCTTGGGCACAGAAATTTTTAGCAAAGTTAGATGGGTTAATGTATATAGCTTATATTGGCGAAGATGGATTCCCCAAAATTGTACCAATAATTCAAGGACAAAGTGCATCTTCAAGCAGGATAGTATTTACAAATAAACCATATAAAAATATGCTGTCTGACCTAAAAGAAAATATGAGAGTAGCTATATATGGTATGAGTCTTAAGATGGAAGCAGTGCTAGTTAAAGGATTTTACCACAAGGCAATTGGTGATTTTGGCTATGTTGATATTGATACGGTATATAATCCATTGCCACCAAAGCACGGCTATGTATATCCGGAAATTAAACAAACAGCAGTAGAATTTGATAAGGAGTAAAGGATAATGGATAATTATGATGTTATTGTTATCGGGGCCGGCAACGGAGGCTTGACAGCAGCTATAAAACTTGCTTTGGAAGGAAAAAAGGTTGCATTGTTTGAAAAACACAATGTAACTGGAGGTTTTGCAACAAGTTTTGTGCGAGGAAGATTTGAATTTGAAGCTAGCTTGCACGAGTTATGCGACCTAGGGACAAAAGAAGATTTAGGTGAAGTGGGCAAACTTTTTACAGAATTAGGGGTGTATGACAAAATTGATTGGGTACCTTTGACGGAAGCATTTAGGACTGTAACATTAGAGGGAGAAAAAATAGATGTTACATTCCCAATGGACAAGAAAGGATTCATCGACACTATGGAAAAATATGTCCCAAATAGCAGAGTGCCAATGGAAGAATTTTTTGATATAGGCGAAGAAGTAATGGAATGTCTATATTATTTTACTTCCGTTAATGGCAAAACGGATAATATAAAAATGCTAAAAGAACACAGCCGATATATCAAGTTGGCACCTTATGATGTAAATACAGTAATGGATAAAATAGGAATGCCAAAACTTGCGAGAGATATCATTAATTCGTACTGGTGCTATATCGGAATAGATTGTGATAATTTAAGTTTTGTTTTATTTGCAGGAATGGTTGCGATGTATGCTAAACACGGTTGTCATACGCCGAAAAAAACGAGTCACGAAATTTCGACAGCACTAGCAGAAAGATTTACAGAACTTGGTGGAAAATTATTTTTAAACACAGAAATAATAAAAATCAATGTTGAAAAAGGAGCAGTTAAGGGTGTTGTCACATCAAATGGAAAAAACATATTTGCTAATCACATTATTTGCAATTGTTCCGCACATAATGTTTATGGAAAGCTTATCGATAGTAATTTAGTGCCAGAAAAAGCATTAAGAAATACAAATGCAAGAAAGCTAGGAGCAAGAGGTTTTACGGCTTTTATTGGTCTAGATAAAAGCCCGGAAGAATTAGGTATAAAAAATCACAATGTGTTTATTTATAACACTCTTGATACAGTTAAAGAATTTGAAAACACGAAAACTTTGGATAATGGGAATTCGCAAGCAGCTTGTTGCTTAAATTTAGCAAATCCAGATTGTAGTCCAAAAGGAACTACAATAATGTATTTTACACGGCTTTTTAATAGCGATATTTGGGAAACAGTTAGCGAAAAAGATTATGTGAAAGTGAAAAATGATATGGCATACAAGTTAATTAGTGCTTATGAGAAAGCAACTGGAGCAACTTTATTAGGTCATATTGAAGAAATAGAGGTTGCAAGTCCTATGACATATGCAAGGTATACGGGTACACCTCAAGGAGCAATTTACGGTTACTTAGCCGAGGAATGGGATAGTCTAATGCCAAGAATGTTATCTATGTATGATGAAGAACCAATCAAAAATATTCGTTTTTCGGGTGGTTTTGCTATGCGACTAATAGGATACAGTTCGGCTTATATGTCAGGTTTGCTTGCGGCAAATCTAGTGCTTGATGATATGGGGGGGGAAAATAATGAATAAAAAAATACATATAAAAGCTAACGGATTAGCTGATATTGTCACTTTTTTGAAACTTGCGCCGAATAGAAGGAAAATTCTTAACAAGGGCATCGCAAAAAAATTGCCAACTACTTATAAAACAAACGAAGTAGCGGCCGCTTTGCATCCCAAAAAGCAAGTTTTGAAAGTTGTAGAAAAGCAGGAAATCAGTAATGATACTACGCTATTTATATTCAACGCAGTAGAAAAGCAAGCATCATATTTCCGTGCGGGACAGTATTTGTCACTTGCGTTTGATATTGATGGTCGAATAGTAAAAAGACCTTATTCAATTGCTTCCAGTCCAAATGAGGCATTGAAAAATGAATATCGCATCGCAATAAAAAAAGTAAAAGAAGGATATATTTCAAATTGGGCAACAGAAAACCTAAATATTGGTGACACAATAGAAGCCTCTGCGCCAGAAGGCAATTTTTATTATGAGCCTATGCGAGATAATAAAACAATAGTAGGAGTTGCGGGTGGGAGCGGTATAACACCGTTTTTATCATTAGCAAAAGCAATTGCAGACAAGACGGAAATAGTGAATTTAATACTATTATATGGTGCAAGAACAATAAAAGATTTGTTGTTTAAAGATGCTTTTGATAAATTGGCAAATGAGAATAGTAATATTAAAATAGTATATGTTTTGTCAAATGAAAAAGTAGATAAATATGAAAATGGATTTATCACCGCCGAATTGATAAAAAAATATGCACCAAGTGAGTTTAGTATATTCCTTTGCGGTCCTTCCGCTATGTACAATTTTGTGGGGAAAGAAATAGATACACTAAAAATTGAAAAAAAGAATGTAAGATTCGAGCTTTTTGGAGAAACAAAAAATCCATTGATTTACGACGATTTTCCGAAAGAACTTGCGGATAAGTATTTTAGTATTAAAGTCAATACCAATGAAAGTGTATTTGATATTGAGGCGAAGGCAACCGAAACAGTTTTGGTAGCGTTGGAAAGGAACGGAATTGCAGCACCTTCACATTGTAGAAGTGGAGAATGTGGATTTTGCAGAAGTAAGCTAGTTAGCGGAAAACTTTTTGTTGTGCCTAATGGTGATGGACGACGAAAAGCTGATAAAAAATTTGGATATTTTCATCCGTGTTCTAGTTTTCCTTTGTCTAATTTGGAAATCATTTTACCTATTTAATACAAACTTATTGTGTTAAATAATAGAAAGACAATCCATATATGGATTGTCTTTTTTAATGTGGCGGAAGATGTCCTCGTGGTATCAAAAAAGGTATTCTCATTTTTGAGAGTGTCTAATAATAGTATTCGGGAGTCGCTTCACAATGCCTCTAAAAAAATGAGGCACTGCTGCAAGCATAGCTTGCTTGCCTTTTGGGTTGTTATCACGCCGGGGCGTGGGCCAATAGCCCACTGGGCTATTGGCCTACTTCCGCCCGGGTAGGCTCCCTCTAAGTAATAAACATCATCAAAAAAGGTATTCTCATTTTTGAGAGTGTCTAATAATAGTATTCGGGAGTCGCTCCACAATGCCTCTAAAAAAATGAGGCACTGCGCAAGCATAGCTTGCTTGCCTTTTGGGTTGTTATCACGCCGGGGCGGGGGCCAATAGCCCACTGGGCTATTGGCCTACTTCCGCCCGTTCGACTCCCTCTAAGTAATAAACATCATCAAAAAAGGTATTCTCAAATTGAGAATACCTTTTTTGATGGTGTACCACGAGGGAGTCGAACCCCCGACCTTCTGGTCCGTAGCCAGACGCTCTATCCAGCTGAGCTAGTGGTACATAAATACGCCTACGGATATCTTTCTATTAACTTAATAGATTATACGACTTATAATTTCAAAAGTCAATAAAATAAATAATTTTTTTTTAAAACGGCTTGTAGTTTATAATTAATTTTACCTATGGTTTTGCATTTCTTGCATTGACACTTATTTATTATTAATGATATAATCATATAGATTTAAAAATATAATAAAAAACTACTTTTTTGAATTATTGGAGTTAATAGCAATGAGTAAAGTTATTTGCATTGGTGAATGTTTGGTAGATATGATACCTACTAAATTTGAAAATATGGAATATATAGCAAAAGCAGGTGGGGCACCAGCTAATGTCGCTGCGTGTGTAAGTAGTTTAGGTGGAAATGGTTGTTATTTAGGCAAAATGTCGACTGACAATTTTTCGGACTTTCTACTTAATAAAATGCAAGAGAGCGGAGTAAATACCGATTATGTCGTTAGAGATAAGAATTATAAGACAGCTATTGCTTTAGTTACTTTAGATAGTAAAGGTGATAGACAGTTTACATTCTATCGTCAAAACACCGCTGATTTGATGCTTAATAGCAAAGAAATAAACATTGATATGTTTGATAAAGGCGATATTTTACATTTTTGTTCGGTTTCACTAGTTGAATCACCTATCAAAAATGCACATATAAGGGCAATTAATTTAGTAAAAGATAAAGGCGGTTTGGTTTCTTTTGATATCAATTTGCGTCTTGGACTTTGGGAAGATGAATTGCAGTGCAGACAAACTATAAAAAGTTTTGTGCCTCTTGCCGATATCCTAAAATTAACTCTTGAAGAATTGCAATGGCTAACAGGTTTTGAAAATGAAAAACAAGGAATGTTTGTTTTGTGGAAAATGGCACTTAACGCAAAAATAATTTTACTAACTAAAGGAAGTGATGGTGCTATTGCTTTTATTAAAGGAGAAGATGTTGGGATATACTGCCCTGCTGATGATGTAAAAGTCCTTGACACAACAGGAGCGGGCGACTGCTTTTCGGGTTGTGTCCTTTATCAAATTGCAAAAAATGGAATGATAAGCGATTTAGATACTTTAGCAAATGTTGTTAATTTTGCAAGTATCGGTTGTGGCTATGTTATTGGTAAAAAAGGTGCTTTAGAATCAATGCCAAATTTAGAATATATACAAAATAAGTTATCCGTTATGTCGACAATGATTACGCAACCTATATTTTTTGAAAGGAATAGAGTATACCGTATATATTTAGGCGGTAAGCAGTATGCCGACTTATGTGGTGATGTGGCTGAAGATAGTTTGTTCCCAGAAGAGTGGATAGCTAGCAAAGTAAAAGCGATTAATCCCAAATATTTTGGTAAGCGTGATGGCGTTTCAAAAATAGCAGGTACAAATATTTATTTTGATGATTTACTAAATCAATATTCTAAAGAATTACTTGGCACAAGGAAATACGATTGTTTGGTAAAATATTTGGATAGCGCAATTAGGTTGCCTGTGCAAGTACACCCAACCAAAGAATTTAGTAAAAAGCATTTTAATAGTACCTATGGCAAAACCGAAGCGTGGCTTGTTGTAAACACAAGAGAAAATGCCAAAATCTATTTTGGTTTTAATAGAGCAATGACAAAAGAAGAATTCGGAAAGTATGAAGAACGCAGTTTGGAAGAAAAAGACATAATGTCAACAATTCTAGCCGAAGTTAGTCCAAAAGTGGGCGATATTTATCTAATTAATGCCGGACTAATTCACGCAATTGGTGAAGGTTGTACAATTATTGAAGTTCAAGAACCTACAGACTTTACTATCCAACCAGAAAATTGGTGTGGCGATATCCGTATTAGCGAATGGGAAAAATATATTGGACTAGACAAATCGACCGCTCTTGATTGTTTTGACTATTCACTTTTTGGTAAAAAAGCAATTAATCAAGCCAGTATTACCCCAAAAATTGAAATAAAGAAAGACGGCTATACAAAAGAAAATTTAATTACTTACGAAAACACAACTTGTTTTGCTGAAAATAGACATATCCTAACTGGTGGAGAATTTGTAATGGATTATGCCCCGGCAGTATATATTGTGCTTGAAGGGAAAGCCCAAATTATTGGCGAAAATTACTTAAAACAAGTTAGTAAAGGCGAATATTTCTTTTTACCATTTAGTGCACAAAATAAGTATAAAATACGAAGTGATAAAGCAACAATTATTGAATGTTTGCCGAGTAAACAAAAATGATATACACACTTAACAACGAATTATTAGATGTGCATATAAACAGTTTTGGTGCTTGTCTAGATAAAGTTATATACATACCAACATATGAACAATTGTTGTGGCAAGGCGACAGTAATTTTTGGGATGGAAAAGATATCACCATATTCCCAATGGTTGGTAGGTTAAAAGATGGGTATTATACCTATCAAGGCAAGAAATTCACTATGGATATACACGGTATTGCGTGCTATTCGGAATTTTCGGTTATAGAAAAAACTGATTTGTCAATAACTTTACTATTAAAATCAAGCCGTTCTACTTTAGAAAAATATCCATTTAAATTTGAACTATTCGTAAACTATACTTTAGATAATAATAAATTAGTAACAAGCTATAAAGTAAATAATCTATCGGATAAGGTTATGACATTTGGAATAGGCGGGCATCCCGCTTATATTATTGATGGCAATATAGATAAAAATGGACAATTAAATACGGCAAATAATTATATAATTTTTGATAAAAAGCAACAATTAAATAAAATTGTTATGGATGAAAGTAATGTTTTTGTATCGGGTGTCGAAAAAACTGAATCTATTGATAAAATTGTATTAGACAAAAAAGTATTTGATAAAGATGCAATAATTTTTGAAGATTTTATTGGTGACATAACTTTAGTTCGGGAAAATGGCAGAAAAATAAGCTTCGAATTAAATTCGCCACCAATACTAGCTATGTGGTCGCATAAAACAATGGGTAATTATGTGGCGATAGAACCGTGGTGGGGGTTGCCCGATAGCAATCCGCCCAAAAGAGAATTAGACCAAAAATTAAAAATGAATACTTTAGATAAAGGCGAAGTTTTTAGATATACTTTTACTACCGAATATAACTAATTTATCTTCAAATTTTCTTACTGGAATATTAATTAAAAAGATATTAAATTATGAAAGTTTTCAAAACGCACTTTGAAAAGTCTACAAAAACAAAAATAAACCAAATAAGTTTATAGACAGGAAAAAACCTCGTATCAAGGGAGAAATCGAGGTTTTTTCGAGTAAATATTATTAATTAGGTTACCCTCAATATAATCTATTATGCTGAAATTAATCTTAATATCAATTTTCAATCTTTAAAATTATCTTGCATTTGACAGGAATTATATTATAATTAAAGTTGTTTTAAGGATAGATATATATAATAATACTTATTAATACCTATAAGGAGAAGTATAATGAATATTTTACTTGTTGAAGATGAAGTTAGTTTGAGTGAGGGCTTGGTTCACTATCTCAAAAAAAATAAATACAATGTTGATGCGGTTTATGATGGCGAAGATGGTTACGAGAATGGTTTAAGCAATCGTTATGATTGTATTGTCCTTGATATTATGCTTCCTAAAATGAACGGTTTTGAAGTTTTGCGTAAATTGCGTGAAGAGAAAGTAACTACACCCGTATTAGTGCTTAGTGCACTTGGCGAAACTAGTAATAAAATTAAGGGGCTAGATTTAGGGGCTGATGATTATTTGGCAAAACCCTTTGAGCCTGAAGAATTACTAGCAAGAATAAAAGCATTATTGCGTAGAAAAACTGATGTTATTAATGAAGATGTAATAACTTTTGGGGATATTGTCTACAACGCCTCTAGTTATGAAATTATTTGTAAAAAGAAAAAAATTAAAATTTCACTAAAAGAAAGTGAGATTATGGCATATTTACTTGCAAGACCTAATTTTGTAGTATCTAAAGATGAACTTATTATCAAAATTTGGGGCTATGATAGTGAAGCGGAATACAATAATATCGAAGTATATATATCTTTCTTACGAAAGAAATTAGCATTTTTAGGTAGTAAAGTTATGATTGCTACCGTTAGGGGTGCTGGCTATAAATTGGAGGTTTGATGTTTGAAAAATTAAAACGCAATACGGCTATTAGACTAAGTGTACTTATAAGTATAGTTTTTATTGCGATTTTAACATCAATATTTCTAATTAATCTTTTTAAGATAAGTGGAGATATCGAACACCAATTAACTAATGTTGTAGAGGACAAAGCAAGAATTTATAAAATGCTTGATACTACGCCAGCTTTCCGTGACCAATATTTGGGAAGTAACCAAAATTCTTTGGTTATTCTAATTAAGGGAGATCATTATTTATTAAGTAATGAAGATTATTTTTCTGAAGAAACGATAAATGATTTGCTAAATGCTACAGTTTATCAAGAGGATTTCCAAGCAGATAATAGTAGGTGCGTTATTGACGGGTATTATATAACATACCATATAGATATTATACCGGATTCTGATGTAAAAGTTTTATACCTTTATGATTATACCAAAGAGAATGAGCAACTAATTAATTTGATGCTTTCAATTTTGGGCGTAGGAATTTTGGGATTATTTGTTATTACATTAATAACTTTCAAATGGGCAGATAAAAGTATTGTACCTATCGAGAATGCGTTTAACAAACAAAAAGAATTAATAGGCAATGCAAGTCACGAATTAAAAACCCCACTTACGATTATAGGAACAAATTTAAGCATACTTAACGATAATATTGATGATATACCCAAAGAATCCCAAAAATGGATAAAAGGTATCAATACGCAAGTTAAAAGGCTTAATAACTTAGTTACGGAAATGTTGGAACTTGCAAAAATGGATTCTTATCAAAATAATCCAATTTTTGAAAATATATCGCTTTCCGAAATTACTGATGGTGTGTCACTTGAAAGTGAAGTATTAGCTTTTGAAAAGGACATAAAGTTGATTTGTGATATAGAACCAAATATAAAAATGCGTGGTGTAAAAGCTAATATTGAAAAACTTGTATATATTTTGGTAGACAACGCAATAAAATACACAAACAAAACAGGTGAAATAAATATTAAGGTATATTATGACAAAAAAAGACCTTGTCTAATTGTGAGAAATACTGGCGAGGGTATTCCACAATTTGATGTAGATAAGCTATTTGATAGGTTTTATCGTGTTAATCAATCACATAACACAGATAAAAATAAAGATGTAAAAAGCTTCGGTCTAGGGCTTGCAATAGCAAAAAGCATAGTAGACGGTCACGGTGGTAAAATTACTGTAGATAGTGTATTGAATGAATATACAGAATTTACTGTGTTATTTAAAAATTATTTTTACTAGAATTCTAAAAATATATGTGATATAATAAATTATCTATAAAAAGTTTTGTAACAACTTAAAGTAAATAAATTTATTAGGAGATTATATTTTATAATGGAAAAATTAATTACTCGCTGGGGAAAGGAATTGAATCAAGATTCCCCTTTACAAGAATATCCAAGGCCACAAATGGTAAGAGAAAGTTATACAAATTTGAACGGATTGTGGGATTATGCAATTTTACCTAAAAGTCAAAAACTAGGCAAATATCAAGGTAAAATCGTAGTGCCTTTTAGTCCTGAAACCATACTTTCTGGTGTAGAAAAAAATGTTACTGAAAAAGATTTTTTATATTATCAAAAAAAGTTCAATTTTAAAAAGACAAAAGATATAGTTTTGTTGCATTTTGGTGCTGTAGATTATGAATGTGAAGTATCATTAAACGGCAAATTGGTTGGTAAGCATAAGGGTGGGTATTATCCATTTTATTTTGATATAACTAAAAATATAATTAATGGTGAGAACAAAATTACTTTGCGAGTTTCTGACCCTAGTGATAAAGGCGAACAAGCAAGGGGCAAACAAAAAAAGCATAAAGGCGGTATTTGGTATACTCCACAATCGGGTATTTGGCAAACCGTTTGGATAGAAGAAGTTGTCAATAATTTTATTGACAGAATAAAAATTACTCCCAATATTGATGATGATACCGTAGCAATTGAGCCAATTTTTAAAAATGAATTTATTCCTTATCAAGTAATAATTTCGGATAATGGCACTCAAATAGTTAAAAAAATGTGTAAGGATAAAGTAGCTATTATAAAACTTGAAGACTATAATTTATGGTCACCCGAAAACCCTTATTTGTATGATTTGGAGATTTTTGCAGGTGACGACCAAGTTGTTTCCTATTTCGGAATGAGAAAGTTTGGAATTGGATATGATAGCAAAGGTATTACCAGAATGACTTTAAATAACAAACCATATTTCCAAAATGGATTGTTGGACCAAGGTTATTGGAGTGATGGATTGTACACGGCACCTAGTGATGATGCAATGATTTATGATATTGCGACGATGAAAGAAATGGGCTTTAATATGCTTAGAAAACATATTAAGTTAGAACCATTGCGTTGGTATTATCATTGTGACAAATTTGGAATGATAGTTTGGCAAGATATGATAAGTGGCGGTAGTAATTACAGTAACCTTACTATCGGATTAAAGCCATTTTTAGGACTTTGTACATTTAATAAAAAAATTGGGCATATGAACGATGGTAAAAAGAATTATCGCAAGTTTAGTAGAAATGATGACCAAGGAAGAAAAGAATATTATGTCGATAGTCAAAGACTAATTGATACTTTATATA
>JBAXZI010000014.1:0-35596 GCA_041670385.1 Clostridia bacterium
ATGTGTAGATGCATATTTTTTAAAATAATTAAAGATAAAACAAAATATACATTTAGAGTGCCCGAAATAAAAATAAATACCAAAAATCTTCTTTAATATCTCAGTAAAATCCTCTACATACGCTGTAGGGGGTTTTTCCTATAATAAAGGTGCATAATAAATGGATAGAAAAATAATTTTTAATCAAATAAATCAAATAAGCAATGAAAACAAAGCCAAATTTAGTTTGGAAATTTGCAATAAAATTATTGAGCTAGAATGTTATAAAAGAGCAAAGTCAATTTTCATATATAAAGCACTTGATAATGAGGTTTGTTTAGATAAATTAATCGATGATAGTTTGGATAAAGGCAAAATCGTGGCCGTGCCAATAACTAGACAAGAAATTCATTTGATAAAAATTGATAAAACTACCCAATTTGAAAAGAAATTATTTGATGTGAGAGAACCTACATTTGGTGAAGAAATAAACGATGTAGATTTAGCTATAGTGCCTATGGTGGCTTTTGATAAAAACTGTAATCGTGTAGGGCACGGAAAAGGATATTATGATAGGTTTTTAGCTAAGCATAAATGTATCAAAATAGGAGTAGCTTTTGAGATGCAACAGATTATAAATTGCGAAGTAAAATCAACTGATGTAGCAATGGATATGATTATTACAGAAAAAAGTAAATTTATGAATAAATTATCAAAAGATAATTGCAATAAATTTTAAAAAATACTATAATAGACATTATAGAGTAATTGTCTTAATATAAAGCAGAATTTTAGTACAAATTATATATGTAAATATTAAAAAAAATAATAGAAAAATTAGGTGAAAGTATGGATAAAATGTATGATTTAGCAATAATTGGAGGCGGTCAAGCAGGTTATAATGCTGGTATTGAAGCGACTTCGTTAGGACTAAATACTGTTCTTATAGAAGAAAATTTAATTGGTGGTACTTGCTTAAATAGAGGCTGTATCCCCACTAAAAGTTTATTAAAGAGTGCAGAAATCTACTCAATGTGTCAAAAAAGTAGTATTTTTGGAGTCAATTTAGAAGGCAAATACGATATGGGCGCTATTTATCAAAGAAAAGATGATATAGTAAACAAATTGCGTAAAGGCATAGAATTTTTAATCAAAAAAACCCCTTTAGAAGTAATTAAAGAAAAAGCAGTATTTGTAGATAAAAACACATTACAAATTGGCGATAGTACTATAAAAGCTACAAATATTATTATAGCAACAGGTTCGGTACCTTGCAAGTTGCCTATTCCTGGTGGCGAATTCGCGCTTAATTCCGATGATATTTTGGAAAAAGGAATTGATGGCGATGAGATAGTTATTATTGGTGGCGGAGTAATAGGTGTAGAGTTTGCTACTATTTTTGCTAAATTAGATAAAAAAGTAACAATTGTTGAATATGCAGACAGAATTTTGCCTACATTTGATAAAGATGCTTCTTCTACATTAAAAATGGCACTTAAAAAAATGGGTATAAATATTTTTACTAAAGCTAAAGTAATTGAAATAAAAAATGGTGATAAAAAAACTGTCGTTACTATGCAAAACGAAAAAATCATTGAATATGTTTGCGATGAAGTAGTAGTTAGTGTAGGGCGTAAGGCAAATATCGAAAAATTAGGGCTTGATAATGCGGGTGTTATTTATGATAGAGCTATAAAAGTAGACCAAAATTGTCGTACTAATATCGATAATATATATAGTGTTGGCGATGCGTCAGCAAAAATTCAACTTGCACATTATGCAGAAGCGGAAGGTTTGGCAACTGTACAATTGATAGCTAAAGGGAAAAGTGATATAAACTTAAATATAGTACCGGGTGGAGTATATACCTCGCCCGAATTGGCGATGGTTGGAAGAACCGAACCTACAAATGAAGAAGAAATTTTGTATGTTGGTAAGGTAAGTATGATGGCAAACGGTAAAGCTAATATAGAAGATGTAGCTACAGGCTTTGTAAAAACAGTTTATGATATAGACCATAAACTAATAGGCGGAGTAATCGTTTGTTCCCGTGCTACTGATATGATAGGCGAATTAAGTTTGGCTATCGCAAATGGGCTTACTTGTGAGAATATAGTAAATACCATTTATCCTCATCCGACATTATCTGAAGCGATAAAACATAGTGCTATGGTGGCACTAAGTAATATAAATAAACTACAATAAATTTAGGGAGGTCGAAGATAGTTTAAATGACTAAAAGAACAGCATTGTATGACACACATATTAAGTATGGTGGCAAAATAGTTGAATTTGCTGGTTATGAATTGCCAGTTCAATACAAAAACGGTATTATTTTTGAACATAATATTGTTCGTAATGGAGTTGGTCTTTTTGATGTTTCTCATATGGGAGAAGTGTTGATAACAGGTGAAAACGCAGAGAATGCGTTGCAAAAATTGGTAACAAACAGAGTGTCTACTATTGCAGAAAATCAATGTAGATATACACTTATGTGTTATGCTAGTGGCGGAATTGTAGATGATTTACTTATTTACAAATACAACACGAAGAAGTATCTTTTGGTAGTTAACGCTGCGAATGTAGATAAAGATTTTGATTGGATAATTAACAATTTAGATGAGGGTGCTAAAGCAGAAAATATTTCTAATGGCATAACTCAAATAGCTATTCAAGGACCTAAAAGTAAAGATGTTTTAAGCAAAATAACTGATATGAGTAAAATTCCTGAAAAAATGTATCATTTTGCTGATAATATAGATGTTGGCGGTATAGAATGTTTGGTTAGTACCACAGGCTATACTGGAGAAAGCGGATATGAAGTTTATTGCGACAATAAATTTGCTAGTAAATTATACGAAATATTAATGACAGCAGGTAGTGAATTTGATATTCAACCTATTGGTCTTGGCGCAAGAGATACTTTGCGTTTTGAAAGTAGTATGCCTCTTTATGGACACGAACTTACAAAAGACACTTTAGCTACTGAAGTAGGACTTGATATGTTTGTAAAATTGGACTGTGATTTTATAGGTAGAGATGCTTTGGTTGCAAATAAACCAAAATATGAAAGAATAGGACTTATCCTAATTGATAAAGGTATTGCAAGAGAACATTTTGAAGTACTTGATAAAGAAGGCAATATTATTGGTATGACTACTTCAGGCGGTATTTGCCCTACTATAGGTGGTGCTTATGCTATGGCTAGAGTTTTATTATCTAGTGACACAGAAGAAGTATATATTCAAGTAAGAAACAAAAGATTGTTGGCAAAAAGGGTAGATTTACCTTTTTACAAAAGAAGCAAATAATAATATAAAATATTAATTACAAGGATTTAAAGGAGAAATAAAATGAAATATTTGAGTTCACACGAGTGGTTAAAACAAAACGGCAATTTGGCTAAAATTGGTATTAGTGCTTTTGCAGCAGAAGAATTGGGAGATATCGTTTTTGTTGACCTACCAGAAGTAGGCGATGAAGTAATAGCAAATGAAACATTTGCGGAAATAGAATCAGTAAAGGCAGTAAGCGAAGTAAATTCACCTGTTAGCGGAACTGTTGTTGCAGTGAATGAAGCTGTAGTTGATAGTCCAGAATCAGTAAATGAAGATGCACTTGAGGCTTGGTTTATTGAAGTAGAAGTAACAGAAGTTAGTGATAAGTTGCTTACAGAAGATGAGTATCAAGCTAGTATAGAATAGACTTACTAAAGGAGATAGACTTATGTCAATATATACCCCTCATACTAAAGGCGATATTAAGGAAATGTTTGAAGCACTCAATATTTCTTCCTTAGACGACCTATATAGTATGGTTCCTAAAGGTGTTTTGCTTGATAAATTAGATTTGCCTGAAGGTGTGTCACAAGCTGATGCTGAAATTGAAATTAAAAAAATGGCCGGTAAAAACCATATTTATTCTGCTTATTTAAGGGGTAATGGTAGTTATTATCATTATATCCCAGCAGTAGTACGAAAAATGGCTGAAAGGTCAGAATTTGTCACTGCTTATACACCTTATCAAGCAGAACTAAATCAAGGTATTTTGCAATCTATATTTGAATATCAAACTATGATTTGTGATATAACCGGTATGGATATTAGTAATGCATCGCATTATGATGGAGCTACAGCCAGTGCTGAAGCTATACTTATGTGTAGTGATAAAAAGCGCAACAAAGTAATTTTGGCACCATTCGTAAACGATGATACAAAGGTAGTTTTTCGTACTTACCTAAATTCTATGGAAATTATTGAAGCTCCAAGCAAGGACGGAAAAGTAGATTTAGCCGGATTAAGCGCTTTATTAGAAAATGATGTGGCTTGTTTTTATTTAGAACAACCATCGGCAATAGGTATTATTGAGCAAGCTAAGGAAATTGGCGAACTTGTACACTCTGTAGGAGCAAAATTTATAATAAAAAGCTATCCGATAGCTCTTGGTTTAATTGCTAATCCTCGTGATTGTGGCGCTGATATTGCTACAGCAGAAGGACAAAGTCTTGGTTTACCAATGGCGTTTGGTGGTCCTTATTTAGGAATTATGGCTACGACTAAAGCTATGCAAAGAAAATTGCCAGGTAGAATAGTCGGTCAAACGGTTGATTCTAGAGGCGATAAAGCTTATGTACTTACTTTACAAGCTAGAGAACAACATATTAGAAGAGAAAAAGCAAGCAGTAATATTTGTAGCAATGAGGCACTTTGTGCATTAATTACTAGTATGTATTTAGCAACAATGGGACCTGAGGGTCTAAATAAAGTAGCTAAAATATGTGTTAATAATGCCCACTATTTGCAAAAAGAATTGGAAAAAGTAGGATTAAAACGCAAATATGATGTAGAATTTTTTAATGAATTTGTAACGACAAGCGATGTGCTTGCTAATAAAATTTTGAATAAATTAGACCAAAATGATATATTAGGTGGTGTAATGCTAAATGATTTTGATATTCTTTGGTGTGCTACCGAAATGGTATCAAAGAATGATATTGAAAAAACCGCTAAATTGGTTGGGGAGGTATTATGTTAACTATTTATGATAGATCAAAAAATGGTAGACACGCATACGAAATGCCAACAAGTTTTGTGGAAGAATATAATCTAGGTAAAGAGTTTTTGCAAGACAAAATGCCAGAATTGCCACAAGTTAGTGAAATAGATATAGTTAGACATTATACTGAATTATCTAGTCACGCTTATGGTGTAGATAACGGATTTTATCCACTAGGCAGTTGTACTATGAAGTATAACCCAAAAGTGAATGAAATTGTAGCTGGTTTTGATGGCTTTAACAATATTCATCCTGAGCAACCTGTAAAAAGTGTACAAGGTGCTTTGGAACTTATGTATAAATTAAGTGAGCAATTAAAGGCAATTACTGGAATGAATATGTCTTTACAACCAGCAGCTGGTGCTCACGGCGAATTTACCGGGTTAAAAGTTATTAAAGCTTATCACGAACACAATAAAGATTTTAAGCGTACAAAAATAATTGTACCTGATTCCGCTCACGGAACAAATCCTGCTAGTGCAGCACTTGTCGGTTTAGAAATCGTAAATGTGCCTAGTAATGATGATGGCGGAGTTGATATTGAAGCATTAAAAGGAGTAGTCGGAGATGATACAGCAGGATTAATGCTAACAAATCCAAATACTTTGGGTCTATTTGATGCTAATATTGAGAAAATTGCAGAAATTGTGCATAATGCAGGCGGTTTATTGTATTATGATGGTGCAAATCTAAATGCTGTTATGGGAGTTGTTAGACCCGCAGACACAGGTTTTGATGTAGTCCATCTTAATATTCACAAAACTTTCTCGACACCACACGGTGGCGGTGGACCAGGTAGCGGTGCTATGGGTGTAGTGGATAAATTAGCAGACTTTTTGCCAACACCAATTGTCGTTAAAGATGGCGATAGTTATAAATTTGCTGAACCACAATATACAATTGGTAAAGTAAAAAATTATTATGGTAATTTCTTAGTATTAGTTAGGGCTTATGCATATATTCGTGTTTTGGGAGCAACAGGAATTAAAGATGCTTCACAAAAAGCTGTACTAAATGCTAATTATTTGAAGTACAAACTTGGCAGTATTGACTATCAAAAAGGTAGAAAATGTATGCACGAATTTGTATTATCAATGGAAAAAGTTCATAATGAAACGGGTGTAAGTGCATTGGATTTAGCTAAGGCAATGATTGATGCAAATATGCACCCACCAACAATGTATTTCCCACTTATAGTACACGAAGCATTAATGTTCGAACCTACCGAAACAGAAACTAAAGAAACTTTAGATGATGTTGCAGTAAAAATACTAGAAATAGTAAAAAATGCTTATAGTAATTCAGAATATTTAAAAACCTCACCTCATACAACTTATATTGGAAGACCTGACGAAGTTATTGCCGCAAGACAACCAATATTAAAAATAGAAAAATAAAAAATTTTATAAAAGGAGTAATGAAATGAGCTTTGAAACAGTTAAAGAAAACAAAAAAGAAAGTGCTCAATTTATGAGTGATGAAATCACTCACATAATTAAGACGTTCGGTAAAAGAGACCCGGGTAGCGATGGTGAAAAGAAAGCCGTAGATTATATGGCTGAAAGATGTCGTGAATATGGATGCGATAAAGTTGAAGTAGAATCTTTCAAACTTCATCCAGCTGCTTTTATGGGGTGGATTTATATTACCATTTCTCTAATGCTTGCAGCTTTTGCATTAACCTTTGTTCCTGCGATTTGGGCTAAAGTTGTTGGTCTTGTACTTATTGTAATAGGTCTAATTCCTATGATAGGTGAATTTATTTTGTATAAAAAAGTTGTTGACAAATTATTTAAGGAAAAAACTTCACACAACCTTACAGCAACCAAAAAACCTACCGGAGAAATTAAGAGAAGAATATTCTTTAACGGTCACCCTGATGCTGCAAATGAATGGACTGTAAATTATCATTTTGGCGGAATTGCTTTTGGAGCGCATTTTGTTATTTCTGTATTAGGTTTGGTATATACTACTGCGGTACTTATTGCACAATTTTTCATAACGCCAAGCGTGGCTATGATACTTGCTTGTATTGCTATTATATTTGTACCATTTTGGGTAGGATTATTCTTTTTATGGAATGAAAGAAGAGTTGTTGATGGTGCAAATGACAATCTAACAGGTTGTTATATGGGTATATCTTTACTTAAAGCACTTAAAGAAAGCGGAATAGAATTAGAAAATACCGAAGTTGGTGTATTACTAACTGGTAGTGAAGAAGCTGGTTTGCGTGGAGCAAAAGCTTGGTGCGAAAAACATAAAGATGATTATAAAGATGTAGAAACTTTAGTTATTAGTTATGACACAATTCACGAAGCAAAATTCTTAAGTGTAAATGCAAAAGACCTAAATAATATGGTAGCTGCTGATAAAACAGCATCTGATTTGTTCAAAAATAGTGCTGATAAAATTGGCGTTACTTGTGGAATTGGCAGTGTGCCTTTTGGTGCAACGGATTCAGCTGCTTTTAATCAAGCTGGAGTAAAGGCTACAGGAATTACTGCTATGGACCATAATCTTCAAGATTATTATCATATAAGAAGAGATACATACGATAATTTGGATTTAGATTGTTTAGCGGATTGCTTTGCAGTAACTGCTGAAGTACTTAATAGTTATGAAAACCAATAAAAAATAGCTATTTAATAAAAAATAAATAATAAGCCCGACTTCTTTTAGTTTAGAAGTCGGGCTTTTATATTACAAATAGAATGTAGCAAATAAATTTATTATATATTACAAATAGAAAGTAGCAAAAAATTTTATTATAAATTACAAATTATTTTATATCAGAATAGAAAGTATCTATATAATTTTATTATAAATTACAAATTATTTTATATCAGAATAGAAAGTATCTATATAATTTTGGATATCTTTCCTATTTCCTTTGTATGCACCCGCATTTTCCATTTTTGAACTAACTGTAGCGGTAGCCCAAAGTAAAGCATCTTTTACTGAGGCATTTTGCCTTTCAGTTATATAAGAAGCAAAAGTAGTGTCGCCTCTACCACTTCTGCCTACTAGGCTTCTAGCTCGAATTGGGCAAGAAGCAAGGGTTGTGCCATCATAAGCAATTACTTCCGTATTATGTGTAATTACTACTTCTTTTGCTCCCCAAGAATAAAGGATTTTGATAGCTTCGTAGCGGTCACTATTGCCGGTAAGAATTTCTGCTTCAGCAGCATCGGTTTTGAAATAAGTTATGTAAGGTAATAACTTTTTTTTATCTAACCAATCTTCAAAATACATTTCGGAATTGTCACCGTTTGCGTGGCGTAAATAACCTTGGACATCAACAGCAACCTTACCTTTTTTAGCTAGTTTTTCAATTAAATCCTCGCTAAAATCGCCGTAAATAAGTCCTGCTAAATGATAAATATTACTTTCTATGTCATCAGGTATATTGGCTATAGTAATTTGGTCGCCTTGAGATATACAAGTACATTTTCTCTTTTCTTTATCTGCGGTAAAATATTGATTTCTAATAGAAGTAGATTTATTGCCAAAAGTACAATAAACATCGTTTGGATTAATTAAAAACCCTTGTAATCTTTCTTTATCTTTTTCATTAAGTGTGGTAATTATACCTACTTTATAACCGCTAGCATAAGCCGAAGCACTAGAATAAAAAACTGCACCGCCTATTTCTTTTATCAAATTATTTTGATAATCGATATTATAATCTTGTGAAGTGTGACCGATAACTAGTGTATCATAATGTTTTGTCATTTTTTTATCTCCTTGTTAAGTAACTCTAAAGCCCAATCTGGATGATTTGTAGTTAAGTTATAAATTTCTTGACGACAAGTAAACTTTTCTAGAAGTTGTTTGGTGTCAGGTGTGAATATAGAAACAGCTAAATTTTGTTTTTTACACTCTTCGAGGAATTCATCACTAAGAAATTTATAGTTATAATTAAGTCCAGCTACATTTATATTATTTAATTTAGTTATATAATTTTTAATATTTTTTACATTTTCTACTGTGGGTTTGTAAGGTACGATAGATTTATTTAAGTACAAACTACCAGCAGTAAGGGTGCTTATGTCTTTTTCGCTTATTGTATTGCCTGTAAATATAATTTTATCAGTAACGCCGATTTCTTCAGCAAGGGCAATAACAGGCGAGATAAGTCCAAATTGCTTTAGGTCGCAATTTATTTTGTAATTATATTTTTTGCAAAACTCAAAAGCATAACGCAATGTAATTTTGGTTTTAGGAAAAAAAGTGGGCATATGCGATAAATAAATAAGATTACCTTTTTTGCGGATATCAACTTCAATAATATCAACATTATAATCTTTTATTTTGTCAAAAAATAGTTGCGTATTCCGTTTTGTTTCGAGTGATCCGCCGTGTGCCGTTATTAACATTTTTTTCTCCTTTAATCTAAGTTGTAAGTTTGCAATTCGTTTACCACAATTATATTTTCATAATTTTCATAATCTTTTTCTGGTGAATAATCAGGGCTAATATGAGTAGCAAAAATTATTGCATTAGAATTATTATTTATTGTTAGTCCATCTTTTATTGTCATATGCGGACCTTTAAAGTTATCACTTTTGCTACAGTCCGCTAAAATGTAATCACAAGCTTTTACAGCGTTTAATAAATTAGTATTTATTTGGGTATCACCAGTATATAAAAACTCTTTGTCGCCTATTATCTTTATTGCTAGAGTAGGGACAGGGTGTTTCATTTCAGAAAACGACAGTTTAAGTTTGCCAATTATTAGATTGCTATCCTTAGTTATGTTATGAACATTTAGTAAGGGGTGGTTAAATAATAATTTGTACCAAGCAGTATCTTCATATTGCACATATATGTCTATGGGCTTCCCAAGTTCATCTAATAGGTACCTTAATGGCAATAAATCGCTAGTATGATCAAAATGCAAATGACTAAAAATTATTGCATCAAGTGAATTTATATCAATAATATTTGTCAATCGTGTTAGTACGCCCGAACCCATATCAAGTAAAATATTAGTTTGGTCATCATTTATTAGATAGCCACTACAAGCGGTATTTCCTTGCTTCGGGTAAGGTCCATATTTTCCAAGTACAGTTAATTTCATTTTTGTATACTCCATAAGTTTTTAAAATATATTGTTATTTTATCCTCAATTACTATGCCTTTTAGTAAATTGAGCATAAGTATATGCCTTGCTTTTTGGTAGCTTTTTGTCATAAAATCACCAGCTACAATATTTACGTTTTTTACATATTTAGGATTGATTGAAATATTTTCAAATAATTCGGGGAAATATTCAAAGAGATGTTTTTCTAGTTTTCTAGGACTTGTAAATCCTGTTTCAAATCCTGTGTTAAAAGTTCTTTGAATTTGGAAACAAACTAAACTATTTTCGAAAGAATCGGATAGATATTTAGGGATTGTATTCACAAATTTTTTTGCTGTAGTATAGAATGTTTTGCTATGCCACGGTAAAACTATCGGATTATCAACACTATAGTTGTATGCTTTTTGATAATTCACTAGTAAGTATCTTTTATTTTGTTTGCGTATTTCTCCTAGAGTAACTTTACTAATATCATCAAAATTAGTAAGGGCATATTTACTAGGGATTATATATTTTTCTAATAACTCATTCATTTTATCGGTGTTTATGTTATGAGTTATATTAATAATTCCTAATTTTTGTGGATAGTATTCTCTTATATCTAAAATGATAAATTCATTTGGAAATGATGTAATTATATTTTGCAAATCAATGAGGCAACTAACGAAAGTATGTCCTTTCAATGGACCGTGTGCTAGTACAATTGTGCCATCTTTATTGGTATGTAATCTTATATTAAAATATCGAACGCCATACAAAAATTGCTCATATAAAGTGCCATCTTGACAACAGGCTAAAAAGTTCATATCATAACTTCCTGCATTATGTGCACCGGGTATTGCTATTTTTGATAGTGGGGTGTCGTCTTTTATATATGATTGCCAATTTTGCCAAAACATTAAATTATGCCTCTCCTTTTATAATAAAAAATATAACTATATATAGGTTATTATAGTTGTAAGGCTTTGTCAATACATAAAATTGCTATTTCAATGCTTTATATAGTTATCTTTTTTATAAAGGGAAGCAAAGTTTTATTTTGCTAATAATCACTTTACTTATATTTTCTATAGCTTGTGGCATATATAATTTAGGGTCAAAAACATCTTTATCGTTTAATAGTGCATTTCTTATACCGTTTGTATATGCTTGTCGCAATTCGGTAGCAAAATTAATTTTTGTTATTCCGCACTTTATACAGTCTTTTATCGTTTCATCAGAAAGCCCGCTAGCACCGTGTAAAACTAAAAGTGTAGGAATGGCATCATTTATTTCTTTTATTCTTTGAGTATTAATTTTGGGTGTGCCTTTATATATTCCGTGTGCAGTGCCTACTCCAATAGCTAGTGCATCTACTTTAGTTCTTTCCACAAATTCTATAGCTTCAGATACCTTTGTATAAATTACTTGTGAGTTTTCGGTATTTTGCTCTTTGCCTCCTATTGTACCAAGTTCTCCTTCGACGGGAGCACCTAGGGAATGTCCTAAAATAACTACTTTTAAGGTATTAGCAATATTATCTTCAAATGATAATAAACTACCGTCGTACATAACTGAGGTAAATCCATTTTGTAGGCAGCTATTTGCAAGTTCATAGCTATTGCCGTGGTCTAAGTGAATTGCATAATCTACTTTAGAATTTTGCATAAGCGAGTTTATCATAGCGGGATAGGTCGCTATTCCACCATAATCTAATGTGCGGGGAATAGTTTGGATAATTACAGGAGTTTTTGTTTGTTTAATAACTTCAGTTACTGCCATTACGCTTTCTAAATTATCTACATTAAAAGCGGGTATCGCATAATGATTATTTTTTGCAAATTGCATTAAATCTTTAATATTAGTTAGTGCCATTTTTATAAAATCCTCCCACAAAATATTAATATCTTTTCTATAATTTTATTATATAAAAATTATTTGTAAATGACAAATTTTTTTGTGCTAGTATTTGCTATGAGTATGCTAAGTGTTGCTATTATAAAAAAAGCTATTGCTTTGCCTTAGTGAATTATGATATGATTATGTTATTATTATAAATTTTTATCATAAATAAATAAATAATGCGGTTTCAAGGAGTAAAAAATATGGAAGAAAAAAATGCGAATATAGCTATTGCACCAGCAAAAAATTATATTCCTAAAAAAGAATTTTGGATGTTTTCTGTCGGGGCTTTAGGACAAGGTATGATATATGCTATTATGTCTAGTTATATTTCAGATTTTTATATCAATGTCTTGCAAGTACCAATAATTTTCGTTTTATTCCTTATGTTATTCGCTAGAGTATGGGACGCTATTAATGACCCTATGATGGGGTTTATAATAGATAAGTATACGACTAGATGGGGCAAAATGAAGCCTTATATTATTTTTACTGCTATTCCTATCGGCGTACTTACTTTCTTTATGTTTTACGCACCGAGTGGACTAACTATAAATCAAAAAATGTTATATGCAGGGTTTATATATGTAATTTGGGGTATGGTTTATACGGTTAGCGATGTGCCATTTTGGTCACTTCCTAATGTTATGACTCCAAATCCAGAGGAGAGAGGGCGTACAATATCTATCGGGCGTACTCTAAATGGTATTGGTACGGCAGTGCCTATTTTTATGTTTTTTGTGTTAGGTTTTATTGTTCCAAAAATTTCTTCAAAAACAGGTATTGAAGTTGATAAACAAATTTATATGATAATGGCTTCAGTAAGTGTAATTATAGGTATATCTTTATTTGTAAGTTCTTACTTTTTTGTTAAAGAAAGGGTTATTGTTGTACCTAAAGTAAGTAAATGTAAAGATGGACCATCACCATTAAAAAGAATTTTCACTTGCAAACCACTTATGCTTATTGTACTTATGGGTGTATTGTCAAGCGGAAGATATATGATGCAAGCAGCAGCAGTACACGTAGCTAGATATGCTTTTTATATAGGGCCTAGTCTAAATGGTCTTGACCAAGTAGCTAGAGAAGTTGCGATAAAAGGTAGCGTATCTACTGTTAGTACTTTATTTACAGTAAGTTCTGCAATTGGTATGTTTGGTGCAATGTTATTTATGCCCAAATTATACAAAAAGTTTAATTATAAAAGAATAGTTATTGTTTCTTGTTTAGGCGGATTTGTAGCAAGTATATTTACTACAATAATAGGTGCTTGTTCTATATTTACGTCAGCTAGCTTTTTAGTTTATGTATGTATACCATTTATTATTATACAATGTATACCGCTAGGCGTGCTTAATATTACTTCTTACGCAATGATAGGCGATAGTCTGGATTATTTAGAATTAAAATCAGGGCATAGAGATAATGCTTTAGGGTCAGCTTGTCAGTCGTTTGTCAACAAATTAGATAACGCATTAGCGACTACTTTTGTTGTGCTGATGTATCTAATTATTAATCTAGAACCGAGTCAGGTACTAAACAGCGATGTAGTTATGGCGGCTACTGATTTGGCATTAAATAAGAGGTTTGCAATGTTTTCTCTTGTTTCAATTGTTCCGGGTTTAAGCTTGTTGCTATGTTCAATACCGATTTTTTGGTATGACCTTGTCGGCGATAAAAAAGACAAAATTACGGCTGACCTTGAGAAAATGCGTAAAGATGAAGGTATGACAATAGAATAATATTTGTATAGAAATTTATAAAAGTCGGTTTATGGAGGAGAAATGAAGTATATAGAATTTGATGAAAATAGAAAATTGGATATAATTCCAATAGGTAGAGTAGCTATAGATTTTAATCCAGTAGATTATTTCAAAACTTTGGTAGAAAGTGACACTTTCAAAAAGTATGTAGGAGGTTCGCCTGCAAATGTGGCAGTAGGGCTTGCTAGACTTGGTAAAAAAGTCGGATTTTTAGCTAAGGTAAGCAATGATAGATTTGGCGATTATGTAATTGATTTTTTTAATAAAGAAGGGATTGATACAAGTCACATAACTAAGGTAAAAGGTTCGGAAAATTTAGGACTTACTTTTACTGAAATACTATCACCTACTGAAAGTAGTATTCTTATGTATCGTAATGGTGTAGCGGATTTAATGCTTAGCCCTAGCGATGTAGATGAAGAATACATAAAAAGTGCAAAAGCTATCCTTATTAGTGGTACGGCACTTTGTGAAAGCCCGTCAAGAGAGGCTTGTTTGAAAGCTATGTATTTAGCGAAGAAAACAAACACAAAAATAATTTTTGATATAGATTATCGTGAATATAATTGGAAGAATAAAGATGAAATATCAATTTATTATAACTTAGTTGCTGAAAATTCGGATATGATAATGGGCAGTAGAGAAGAATATGACCTTACGGAAGCTATTATTTGTCCAAATAATGATGATAAAAAGACAGCAAAATATTGGATAGAAAAAGGTAGCAAAATTATTATTATCAAACACGGCAAAAAAGGCTCGACAGCCTATACAAGTGATGATGAAAGTTATTCAATCAAACCTTTCCCCGTAACTGCACTAAAATCTTTTGGTGGTGGAGACGGATATGGTTCTTCATTTATATTTGGACTTTTAGAAGGTTGGGATATATTAGAATGTCTAGAATTAGGGAGTGCGTCTGCATCAATGCTAGTTGCGGCACATGGTTGTTCTTTATTTATGCCTACATTAAGTGAAGTAAAAGCATTTATTAAAGAATGCAAAGATAAATATGGAGAAATGGTCGCAAGAAGTTAAGGGAGATATAAAACAATGTTTAGTTATCCAGAATTTGATAAAAATGGTGAAAAAATACTTACTGAAATGAATGGGATTAACAGTAATATGTTAATGGATATATCTGTATTTAAGTTATTAAAAGATGAAAAAAAGATGTTCAATATCCCGAATAAAGAGCTAGTAATTTTACTTACCGAAGGAAAAATAAGACTAGTAAGCGGGGATATAGATTATGTGGCAGACCGTAAAAATATATTTGATGATTTGCCTACTTGCTTACACGTTTGCAAAAACACAGAAGTTACTATTTTTGCTTTAGAGGACAGTGAATTTATTTATCAATCCACAACTAACGATAGGATATTTGATACAAAGCTATACGAAAAGAAAGATATTATTTGTTCAGTTAGTTGCGAAGGGAAATGGGAAAATACAGCTGTTCGTGATGTAAATACAATTTTTGATTATGAAAATGCACCATATTCTAATATGGTAGTAGGCGAAGTTTTAGCAAGACAAGGTCGGTGGTGGAGTTATGTCCCTCATTCTCATCCACAACCAGAGGTTTATTACTACAAATTCCTAAGAAATGAAGGCTTTGGGGCGTGTTTTATAGGAGATGATGCCCATAAAATAAAAGATGGTAGTGTAGGATGCTTTGAGGGTGGATTTACTCACGTTCAAGTAACTGCACCGGGATTCCCTATGTATTGCTGTTGGATGATAAGACATCTAGAAAATAATCCTTGGAAAAAGACAAGGAATGTTGATTCTAGATATGAATGGCTAGATTAATTTAGGGACTAGGAGAATTTATGAACACAATAAAACTAACAGTTGGACAAGCAATTGTAAAATATTTAGATAATCAATATGTAACTATCGAAGTAGATGGCGAAATGGTAACTACTAAATATGTAGAAAATTTTTATACTATTTTTGGACACGGTTGTGTGCTAGGTGTGGGAGAGGCACTTTCACAAGCAAAACATAATTTGAAAGTTTTACAAGGCAAGAATGAACAAGGAATGGCACAAGCTGCTATTTCTTATGCAAAAATGAATAATAGACAAAAAATTATTCCTTGCATTTCATCAATTGGCCCTGGTGCGGCTAATATGGTAACGGCAGCAGCTACAGCCACAGTAAATAATCTTCCATTACTACTATTTATGGGCGATAGTTTTGCGTCAAGACAACCTGACCCGGTTTTGCAACAAGTGGAACAATTTGATAGTGCACTTACTACAACTAATGATGCTTTTAAGGCAGTAACTCGGTATTTTGATAGAGTTTCTAGACCCGAAATGATAATGTCGGCACTAACTAATGCTTTAAGATGTTTGACAAATCCAGTAACTTCGGGTGCAGTCGCTATCGGACTTTGCCAAGATGTACAAGGCGAAAGTTATGATTATCCTGAAGAATTTTTTCGCAAAAGAGTACATTTTATTTCTAGAACGATTCCAAACGATTATGAAGTACGTTTGGCTGTAGAAAAAATAAAAGGAAGTAAAAAGCCACTTGTTATTGTTGGTGGCGGTGTTAGATATAGTTTGGCGGGTAAAATAGTTGCTGAGTTTTGTAAAAAACACAATATTCCGTTTGCCGAAACGCAAGGGGGAAAGAGTGCAATTGCTTCTTCAAATCCTCTAAATTTAGGCGGAATCGGAGTAACGGGGAATAGTTGTGCAAATGATATTGCAAAAATAAGTGATTTAATTATTGGAATTGGCACTAGATTTAGTGATTTTACTACTTCTTCAAAGCTATTTTTTGCGAATGCTGATGTAGTAGCTATAAATGTAAGCGATTTTCACGCAAGTAAACTTGATAGTACAAAATTGATAGCTGATGCTATAGAAGGCGTGAGGGCACTTGATAAATATTTAGTAGATTATAAAAGTGGGTATACTAATGAAATAGAAAATGCAAAATTAAAATGGAATAAAGAAAAGGAAAGGTTACAAGCTATTTGTTACAATCCAAAGGATTTTGTACCAGAAAATAAATTCCGTATGGAAGATAGTATAAAACAATATATAAATGATGTCGGAGGTTTTATTTGTCAAACAACGGCAATAGGCTTAATAAGAAAAATAATTCCTAGTGATGCAGTAATAGTCGGGGCATCTGGTTCTTTACCGGGTTGCTTGCAAAGAATGTGGTCAACAGATAGTATAGGTAGCTATAATATGGAATATGGTTATTCTTGCATGGGATATGAAATTGCAGGTGCTTTTGGTGCAAAATTAAGTTGTCCAAAAAATGAAGTTTTTGCAATGGTCGGTGACGGTAGTTATAATATGCTACATTCGGAAATGCTAACAGCAGTGCAAGAAGGTTTGAAAATCAATATTTTGCTTTTTGACAATGCTTCTTTTGGGTGTATTAATAATTTGCAAATGGGGCAAGGTGTCGATTCACTTTGTACAGAATTGCGATACCGTAAGGATAATAAACCTATTAGAGAAGGTCATTTTCTAAATGTGGATTATGCTATGTGTGCAAAAGGGTATGGGTTTGAATCCTATACAGCACGCACTATGGAAGAATTGGAAAAAGCATTGGAACTATGTTTGTTAAGCAAAAAATCTACACTTATTGATATAAAAGTGTTGCCAAAAACTATGACAAACGGATATGATAGTTGGTGGAATGTAGGTTGTGTGGATATTCCTACTAATGATAGAGCTAAAGTTGTGCTTAAAGAAAAAACTGATAATCTTAAAAAAGCGAGAAAATATTAATTCTAAAAATAATTTAATATTGACAAAAATCAATTTGCTAGTGTAATATAAAATTATTGTACTAGCAATTTTTTATCAAATTATAAGGTTTTATTAACTTTATCGTAAATTAGGCAAAATTTTTATCAAATAATAGCCAAATTATATATGGATATGTTATACTAATAGTGATATGTTATTATGTATAAATGGAGGCATAAAAAGAATGGATTGTAAAAAAGTAGTTGAAGAAAGAGTTATTTGGATAAAAGAAGTCTTAAATAATGCTAGTGCAAAAGGCGTAGTTTTGGGTATGAGCGGTGGTAAGGATAGTGCTTTAGTTGGTATTCTTTGTAGAATGGCAACTCCCAATGTAACAGGTATTATTATGCCTTGCCAATCAAAAAGAAATTATAATGAAGATAGAGATGACGCTTTACTTGTAAATAAAAAATTCAATATAAAGACATTAGAGGTTGATTTAACACCAGTTAAGGAAGTATTTATGACATTGTTAAAACCATTGGACCCAAACCAAAATCCAATGGCTTATGCAAATATTAATCCTCGTTTGCGTATGATAACTGTATATAATTATGCGCAAAGAATGGATTGTTTGGTGGCAGGTACAGGCAATAAGAGTGAAGCTACAATGGGATATTTTACAAAATGGGGCGATGGCGCTTATGATTTTAATCCAATTGCGGACCTTACAACAACAGAAATTTATGAAATATTACGATATTTGGATTGTCCAATATCTATTATAGAAAAAGCCCCATCAGCAGCACTTTTTGAAGGGCAGACTGATGAAGAAGAAATGGGTCTAACTTATAAAGATTTAGACGAATATATATTAACAGGGAATGCTAGTGATAAGGTAAAAGCAAAGGTAGATAACAAATTTGTCTCTACCGAACACAAGAGAAATTTGGGACTAACATTCCCAAAAAAATAGGAGATTTTTATGAAAATAGAAGAAGTAGTAAGGGTTCTTAATGCAGATGTGTATTATGGAAATGACTTACTTGATGTAGAATTAAATTCAGCTTGTGCGGCAGATATGATGAGTGATGTATTAGCTTTTTTGAAAGATCAAGCACTGCTTATTTCGGGATTATGTAATCCACAAGTTGTCCGTACTGCTGATATGATGGATATAAAATGTATTGCTTTAGTAAGAGGTAAAGTGCCAACTGAAGATATGATAAGACTAGCTAGAGAAAAGAAAATTGCTATAATTTCTAGCAAAATGAGAATGTATATAGCTTGTGGCAAACTTTATGAAAGTGGACTAAAAGCAGGGGAAGTATCTGTATGAGTTCTTTGCATATGGAATTTGATGTTGCGGGCAATAATTTTGTGTCGGCAGGTAGTGCATCAGACGAGGTAAAAAGTAAATTAAAAAGTATAGGAATTGACCCTACAATAATTCGAAAAGTAGCTATAGGAATGTACGAAGGCGAAATCAATATGGTTATTCACGCAGGTGGCGGAAGAGCGATTGTTGATTTGTATGCGGATTACATTGATGTTTTATTAAAAGATGAAGGTCCAGGCATTGCAGATATAGAATTAGCTATGCAAGACGGGTATTCAACCGCTCCCGAAGCGATTAGAGATTTAGGCTTTGGAGCAGGAATGGGTTTGCCTAATATGAAAAGATTTACCGACGAATTCAATTTGCAAAGTGAAGTCGGTGTTGGTACAGAAGTAAGAATGAGAGTTTATTTTTAAATAATTGGAGCGTATAATGGATAAAAGTATGCATACGGTTACATTAGATTATGATAAATGCAAAGGTTGTGTAAGTTGTATGAAACGATGCCCAACCGAAGCTATTCGTGTCCGTAATGGTAAGGCAAAAGTTTTATATGAAAGATGTATTGGTTGTGGAGAATGCGTTAGGCGTTGTCCTCACCAAGCCAAATTGCCAGCTTATGATAAATTTGAAACAATCAAAAATTTTAAGTATAAAATTGCACTTCCAGCACCATCTCTATATGGACAGTTTAACAATTTAGATAGCATAGATAGAGTCCTTAATGGGCTAATTAAGATTGGGTTTGATGAAGTATTTGAAGTTAGTGCGGGGGCAGAATTAATAACTGATGCTACGCATAGAATGATAGCTCAAGACAATTTGAAAATGCCAATAATAAATTCGGCTTGTCCTGCTGTTGTGGAACTTATAAATATGTGCTTTAAGTCACTTAAAGGTAATTTGTTGCAAATAAAAGCACCGGTTGATGTGGCTGCTCAAATAGCTAGAGAAAACGCAATAAAAAGAGGAATACCTGCAAGTGATATCGGTGTATTCTTTATTTCGCCTTGTCCTGCAAAAGTTTTTGCGCTAAAAACAGGTATGTGTTTTAAAAAGCCAATAATTGATGGAGTGTTAGCAATTAGTGAAGTATATTTCAAGCTTAACGAAGTATTAAAAGACCTTGTAGATATAAAGCCTCTAGCAAAAAGTGGTTCTCAAGGAATAAATTGGGGTGTAACAGGCGGTGAAGCTGAAGGCACAAATATGGATAGATATCTAGCTGCTGACGGGGTAGAAAATGTATTGCAAGTATTGCACGATATGGAAAATGGTAAGCTTGATTATATCGACTTTGTAGAGTTAAATGCTTGTCCCGGCGGGTGTGTAGGTGGAGTACTTAATATAGAAAATCCTTTTGTCGCAAGAGCAAGAATTCGTAACCTAAAAAGTAAATTAAAAAATAAAGTATCTTCTTTTGAAGAAGTGAATAAGCCACTTGATTTTTATCGTTGGGAAGAACAGTTAGAAGTTAAAAATGTTTTTGCACTAGACGATAACAGAGTGTTAGCTTTACATAAAATGGAAGAAATAGAAAAAATATTAGAAACATTACCTATGCTAGATTGCGGAAGCTGTGGAGCACCTAGTTGCAGAGCTTTTGCTGAAGATGTGGTAAATGGTGAAGTTGACAAAGATGGTTGTGTGAGGAAAGAAAAATGACAATAAAAAATCTTGTTGATAAATTAGATGCAACCATAATTAATTTGCCCGAACCAGATAGAGTTATTTCGAGCGGTTATTGTGGTGATTTTTTAAGTTTTGTAATGGGAAAGGCAGAAAATAATTGTATGTGGTTTACTATTATGAACAATGTAAATGTTTGTGCGGTAGCTTCACTTGCTGATGTCGGGGTTATTGTCCTTTGTGAAGGAGTTAAACCTGATAAGTTATTAGCAGAAAAGGCAAAAGAAAAAGGAATTAATCTAATACTTACAGAATTGCCTATTTTTGAAGCAGTAAAGAAATTATGAAATATTGCTATGATTTACATATTCATAGTGCACTTTCGCCTTGTTGCGAAGACGAAAATACTCCAATTAGTGTATTGGCGACCGCTAGTGCAGTTGGTTTAGAAATTGTGGCAATAAGTGACCACAATGCGATTCAAAATGTAAAGGTAGCTCAAAAAGTGGGCGAAATGTTGGATATTTTAGTAGTTCCGGCAATAGAATTGCAAACTAATGAAGATATTCATTTACTTTGTTTGTTTGAAACTTTTGAAGATTTAGAAATTTTTTATAATTCAATAGAATTTTGTGATATCCCAAATAGAGCGGATATTTTTGGAAATCAATTTATATATAATGATGATGATGAAGTAGTAGGTGAATTACCTAATATGTTACTTTATGCTAGTAATATCAGCGAAAATGAAGTAAGAAAGATTATCGATAAGTATAACGGTATAGCAATTCCTGCTCATATTGACCGTGATAGCAATAGTATGCTTGATATTTTAGGAGATATTCCAAGTGGGTATTCCACAATAGAAATATCGAGTAAGGCAAGTGAAGATTTTATAGCCAGTTGGCGAGACAAATTTAATATAATAATAGACAGCGATGCTCATACATTAAATCAAATAGGAAGTTCTAGACATTTTATTGATTTAGAGGCAAAAACGACCAATTGTTTAATTGGAAAATTAAGGCAAAAAATTACATTATTTAAGAAATTTTAACGAAAAAATAGGTTTTTGACATATGTTAGTTATTAAAAAGCAAAAAAAAGAGAATTTTTATGCAATTTTATTTCCTTTTTTATTTTAATGTGCTATAATTCAAATGTGTATTTTTATACATATAAAATTACTTAATTTTTTATGGAGGAATGATGGCAAAAATAAAATTAACTACAGTTGCTTTTACAGGTACCAAAGAACAAGAAAATAAGCTTCGTACAAAATTAGATGAGCTTAAAGATGTTCCTGGCGGATTGATGTCTGCTATGCAATTTGCACAAGAAATTTATGGGTATTTACCTATAGAAGTGCAAAAAATCATCGCAGAGGATTTCAAAATTAATCTAGAAGAAGTGTTTGGAGTAGCTACTTTCTATTCACAATTCAAGCTTAATCCACAAGGGAAATATCAAGTTTCAGTTTGTTTAGGAACGGCTTGCTATGTAAAAGGAAGCGGAGATATCTTAGATGCTGTTAAGGCAAATATAGGTATTGAGACAGGAGAATGTACTGCTGATGGCAAATTCTCTATTGCAGAAACCAGATGTATAGGTTGTTGTGGATTAGCACCAGTTATGACAGTAAATGCTGATGTTTACGGTAAATTGACAACAGCTGATGTAGATGGCATTCTTGCAAAGTATAAATAATTAATAATGAGAGAATTGTCATTACATATTCTTGATATCGTGCAAAATTCCGTAAAGGCACAAGCAAAATTGGTTATGATAGACATTATTATTAATAACGGATATCTAAACTTAAAAATTGTTGATGACGGCAAAGGAATGAGTGAAGACTTTTTAGCAAGAGTATTAGACCCGTTTACTACGACCAGAACAACAAGAAATGTAGGACTAGGATTACCTCTATTAAAACAATCTGCTGAAATGGCAAATGGAAAGTTTTATATTAAGTCAGAACTTAATAAAGGAACCGAAGTATTTGCTAGTTATGAATTAGATAACATAGATAGAGTGCCATTAGGTGATATAGTTAGTACAATTATCACATTAATATCCCCTAGTATAGATTTTGTTTGGATTTATCAAATAGATGATAAAAAATTTGTATTTGATACGAGAGAAGTAACGAAAGAACTTGATGGAATATCAATTGACAGTCCTGAAATATTAATATTTTTACAAGAATATTTGAAAGAAAATATTGAAAGTATAAATGGAGGTAATATTATTTTATGAAAACAATAGCTGAAATCAAAGCGATTAGAGAACAAATGCAATCACAAATAGTTAATAGAAATAATTTGAGTGAAGATGCAGAAACAAGAATCGTTGTTGGAATGGCAACTTGTGGAATTGCTGCAGGAGCAAGACCAGTTTTTAATGAATTGGTAGAACAAGTTCAAAAGCGTAATTTGAAAGATGTAAAAATAACCCGTACTGGTTGTCTTGGTATGTGTAAGTTAGAACCAATTGTGGAAGTTTTTGTTCCTAATGAACCTAAAGTTACATATATAAAAGTTGATGCAGAAAAGGCTAAAAAAATTATTGAACAACATATTGTGGCTGGAAGAATTTGTAGTGAATTCCTAGTTGGCGACGAGGCATAAGGAGGATAAAACATGTTTAGAAGTACAGTTTTAGTTTGCGGAGGAACAGGTTGCCATTCTAATCACAGTGATGATGTATATAAAGAATTTGAAAACCAAATCGAAGCAAAGGGTCTTAAAGATGAAGTAATGATGGTAAAAACAGGCTGTTTTGGACTATGTGCAGTAGGTCCAATAGTGGTTGTTTATCCAGAAGGTGCTTTTTATAGCGAAATGACAGCAGCTGATGTTGAAGAAATCGTTAGTGAGCATTTGATAAAGGGCAGATTAGTAAAGAGAAAATTATATAAAGATGCAAATTCGGATAAAGAAACATTGGCACTTAGTGAAACTAATTTTTATAAAAAACAAACACGTGTAGTTTTGCGTAATTGCGGTGTTATTAATCCTGAAAATATAGATGAGTATTTAGCTTATGATGGCTATCAAGCATTAATTAAAGTACTTACCGAAATGCAACCACAAGATGTTATTAATGTTATCAAACTTTCTGGTTTGCGTGGTCGTGGAGGCGGTGGTTTCCCAACTGGTATGAAATGGCAATTTACTCACGATGCAGTAGGCGATATTAAGTATGTTTGTTGTAATGCTGATGAAGGTGACCCAGGTGCATTTATGGACAGATCAGTTCTTGAAGGTGATCCAAATTCTATAATTGAAGCTATGGCTATTGCTGCTTATGCAATTGGTTCTAACAAAGGTTTTGTTTATGTTCGTGCTGAATATCCTATCGCAGTTAAGCGTTTACAAATAGCTATTGATCAAGCTAAAGAATATGGTTTGATTGGTAAAAATATTTTAGGTACCGGATTTGATTTTGACTTAGAAATCAGATTGGGAAGTGGAGCATTTGTATGTGGTGAAGAAACCGCACTTATGACTTCTATAGAGGGTAAAAGAGGCGAACCAAGACCAAGACCTCCATTCCCAGCTATTAAAGGTTTGTTTGGTAAACCAACATTATTAAATAATGTAGAAACTTATGCAAATATATGTCAAATTATTTTGAAAGGTGCCGATTGGTTTGCTAGTATGGGTACTGAAAAAAGTAAAGGTACAAAAGTATTCGCTTTAGGTGGAAAAATTACTAATACAGGTCTAGTAGAAATTCCTATGGGTACTACATTGCGTACTATTATCGAAGATATTGGTGGCGGAATTCCTAATGGTAAGAAATTTAAGGCAGCCCAAACAGGTGGACCTTCAGGCGGTTGTATTACTGCTGAAAATTTTGATATTCCAATCGATTATGATAATTTGATATCAATAGGTTCTATGATGGGTAGTGGTGGACTTATCGTTATGGATGAAGACAACTGTATGGTTGATATTGCAAAGTTCTTCCTAAAATTCACACAAGATGAATCTTGCGGAAAATGTACCCCTTGTAGAATTGGTACAAAAAGATTGCTTGAATATCTTGAGAAAATTACTGAAGGTAAAGCAACAATGCAAGATATCGATGATATGGAAAAACTTTGTTATTATATTAAGGATAATGCACTTTGTGGTTTGGGGCAAACAGCACCTAATCCAGTACTTAGTACTTTGCGTTATTTCCGTGATGAATATAAAGCACATGTAATTGATAAAAAATGTCCAGCAGGCGTTTGTAAAGCCTTGTTGCATTACGAAATTACTGATAAGTGTAAAGGTTGTACTTTATGTGCTAAGAGATGTCCAGTAGGCGCTATCTCAGGTACCGTAAAACAAAAACATATTATTGACCAAACTATTTGTATTAAGTGTGGTGTATGTATGGATAATTGCAAATTTAACGCAATTATTAGAAAGTAATAGGGAGGACAATATAAATGGATAAAAAAGAAATAAAGATGGTTAATATAACAATTAACGGTCAAGCTGTTTCAGTACCGGAAGGCACTACAATACTTGCTGCTGCAAGAAAAATCGGAGTTAAAATCCCTACACTTTGTTATCTTCGTGATATTAATGCTATTGGAGCTTGCCGTGTATGTGTAGTTGAAGTAAAAGGCTCAAGAAGTTTGGTAGCAAGTTGTGTATATCCTGTTAGAGAGGGTTTGGAAATAATTACAAACAATAAGAGAGTTATGGATAGCCGTCGTACGACTGTAGAACTTATATTAAGTGACCACGAACAAAACTGTCTAAGCTGTGTTCGTAATGGTAATTGCGAATTGCAATCACTATCTGAAGAATTAGGTTGTAACTCTCGTCGTTTTGGTGGCGAAGTTAATAATTTCAAATTAGATACATCAACTTCATATTTGGTAAGAGATAATAACAAATGTGTTCTTTGCCGTCGTTGTGTAGCTGCTTGTGAAAAATATCAAGGAATTGGTGTTATTGGAGCAAACTCACGTGGTTTTGATACTCATATTGGTTGTGCATTCGAGATGAATTTAGCTGAAGTTCCTTGCGTAGGTTGTGGACAATGTATTAATGTTTGCCCAGTAGGCGCATTGCACGAAAGAGAAGAAATTGATGATGTATTTGATGCATTAGCTGATAAGAGTAAATTCACAATAATCGCAACTGCACCTTCAGTTCGTGTAGGAATTGGCGAAGAATTTGGATATCCTATCGGTACAAATGTTGAGGGCAAAATGGTTACTGCTCTAAAACAAATAGGCTTTAATAATGTATTTGATGTAAATATGACTGCTGACCTTACCATAATGGAAGAAGGCACAGAGTTCCTTAATAGAGTACAAAAGGGTGGTGCTTTACCTCTTCTTACAAGTTGTAGTCCAGCTTGGATTAAGTATGTAGAACACAACTATCCAGAATTTATTCCAAATCTTTCAAGTTGTAAATCACCACAACAAATGTTTGGTGCAATTTGCAAAACTTATTATGCAGAAAAAATGGGTATTGACCCTAAAGATATGGTAGTAATTTCAGTTATGCCTTGTACAGCAAAGAAATTTGAAAAAGGCAGAGCTGACCAAAGTGCTGCTGGTGTACCTGATATTGATATTACTCTAACTACTAGAGAACTTGCTAAGTTAATTAAAAGACAAGGTATCGAAATGAGTAAACTTGAAGATAGCAAATTTGATGAACCTCTTGGTATTTATACTGGAGCTGGTTTATTATTCGGAGCAACCGGTGGTGTTATGGAAGCTGCTTTGCGTACCGTATACGAGATACTAGAAAAGAAAGAACTTAAAGATGTAAATCTAGTAGCACTTCGTGGTACTCAAGGAATAAAGGAAGCTACGATACATGTTGGTGGAATGGATGTTAATGTAGCTGTAGCTAGTGGTCTTGCTAATGCTAAGAAAATACTAGATATGGTTAAGTCAGGCGAAAAGAAATATCATTTTGTAGAAATAATGAGTTGTCCAGGCGGTTGTGTAAACGGTGGTGGTCAACCTATCCAATCTGGCGATGTTCGTAACAATGTAGATATTCAAGCATTGAGAGCAAAAGCTATCTATGATACTGATGCAAGTATGACACTAAGAAAATCTCACGAAAATCCAGTAGTTCAAGAGATTTATAAGACATTTTTAGGTGAGCCAAGTAGTCATAAGGCACATGAAATTCTTCATACAACTTATGCACAAAGAAGCAATTACTAAAATGTAATAATTTTATAAATAAAAATGACAACCTCTCATAATTTTGGGAGGTTGTTTTTTTTATAAATGTTTATCGAAAATCTACTATAATTAATAATAAGGTGATATAAAATCCAAGTCTAAAAAAATAAAAATAAATATGTAAATTTATGGTTATTTTCTTTGACATAATCACTTCTAATAGTGTATCATTTATATATGAAGAGCAATAAATTTACGCATATTGAGAAAATTTATGGAAACGGATTGTCATGTAATAGTGGCAAACAATATAATGCAGTTTTTAAGCAGAATTACTAAAAAGTAATTCTGCTTTTTTTATTCTTTGGAGGTCATATTATATGAAAAAAGTAGCAGTAATTATGGGAAGTGATAGTGATTTACCAGTAGTAGAAAAAACTATTGATACACTTAAAGAATTTGGTGTACCAACTAAAGTTTTGGTATACTCAGCACATCGCACGCCTGTAGAGGTAAAAACTTTTGTAGCAAGTGCAATTGATGATAATTATGGTGCGATAATAGCTTGTGCAGGCAAGGCAGCACATTTAGCTGGTGCTGTAGCAGCTGGTACAGTTTTACCCGTTATTGGTTTACCAATTAAATCATCAAATTTAGACGGTATAGATGCATTGTTATCTACTGTTCAAATGCCATCAGGAATTCCGGTAGCTACTGTAGCTATTAATGGGGCAGTAAATGCTGCATTATTAGCAATTCAAATTTTGGCAGTAAGTGATGTTGATTTGCAAAAGAAATTAGAAGCAAAAAGAATTGAAGGTGCTAAAAATGTTTTAAGTAAAAACGAAGTTATAACTGCAAAATATAGTAATTGTTAATATAAAACAAATTAGGTTTTACAAAAGTAAGAGGAGATATAAAATATATGTCATCGTTAAGAGAAGAATGCGGGGTTTTTGGAGTTTATTCACCCATAAAAAAAGAAGTTGCACCTATGGTATATTACGGACTATTTGCATTACAACACAGAGGACAAGAAAGTTGTGGTATTGTAGTTTGTGATAATGGTCTTTTTCGTTCTTATAAAGATATAGGTATAGTAAATGATGTATTTACAAAAAATACAATGGATTATCTTGGACAAGGAAATATCGCATTAGGTCACGTAAGATATGGCACTAGCGGCACTGATAACAAAGCTGATGCACAACCAATGGTTGTTAATCACATTAAAGGGAATATGGCACTTGCACACAACGGCAGTTTAGTTAATTATAAAGAATTAAAGAAAGAAGCCGAGCTTGAGGGTGCAATATTTTATTCAACTTCAGATGCGGGAGTTATGCCATATTTGATTACTAAAGAAAGACTTGTTAGTGAAAATATAGAAGAAGCTATTCAAAGAGTTATGCCAAAGTTGGTCGGCTCTTTTTCACTAGGAATTATGACACATAATAAATTAGTTGCAGTAAGAGATAAACACGGGTTTAGACCACTTTCTTATGGACAAACTGATGATGGAACTTATGTAATTGCTTCAGAAACTTGTGCTTTAGATTCAGTAGGTGCACATTTTATTAGAGATGTAAATCCTGGAGAAATTATTGTTTTTGATGAACACGGAGTTAAAAGTATTCAAACTGACATAGGAGATACCAAAAAAACAATTTGCGTATTCGAGTATATTTATTTTGCAAGACCTGATTCGGTAATAGACGGTTGTTCGGTTCATAAAGCAAGACTTCGTGCTGGTTCTTTCCTTGCATTAGAACATCCTGTTCAAGCAGATATAGTAATTGGTGTACCTGATTCGGGTATTGATGCTGCTATTGGTTATGCTAGGCAGTCAGGAATACCTTATGGAATCGGTTTTATAAAAAATAAATATATTGGTCGTACTTTTATTGCACCTAGTCAAGAGTTTAGGGAAAATAGAGTAAGAATAAAACTTAATCCTATATCGGCTACAGTAAAAGGGAAAAGGGTAGTACTAATTGATGATTCAATAGTAAGAGGGACTACAAGTGCAAGAATAGTAAAATTGTTGCGCGATGCGGGAGCTTTAGAAGTGCATATGCGTGTTTCTGCACCACCATTTGTTAATCCTTGTTATTACGGAACAGATATAGCGTCTAGAGATAAGCTAATTGCTTGTAATCACACACACGAGGAAATAGAAAAAATTATTGGTGTTGATAGTCTTGGTTATTTATCAATAAACAGCGCCAAACAAATAGCAAATACAGGTAACGACAAAAATTGTGGTTATTGTACGGGATGTTTTGACAATAATTATCCTACGGCAATACCCGAAATACAAGAAGACAGAGATTAGGAGTGACAAATATGGAAAAATCATTTAGTGAAAGTTACAAAAAGGCAGGCGTAGACATAACAGCAGGTTATAAAGCTGTAGAACTTATGCAAGAACATATCAAAAAGACAATAACTAGTGGTGTTTTGTCTGGAATAGGTGGTTTTGGCGGTTTGTTCGAACTTGACATTACTGGAATTAAGAAACCAGTATTAGTTAGTGGAACAGATGGCGTCGGCACTAAATTAAAACTAGCTTTTCTACTTAATAAGCACGATACAATTGGAATTGATTGTGTTGCGATGTGTGTTAATGATATTATTTGTTGTGGGGCAAAACCATTATTTTTCTTAGATTATATTGCAGTAGGCAAAAATTTTCCAGAAAAAATAGCTCAAATAGTAAGTGGAGTAGCTGATGGTTGCGTAATGGCAGGTAGTAGTTTAATCGGCGGGGAAACTGCCGAAATGCCAGATTTTTATGACATTGAAGAATACGATTTGGCAGGCTTTGCGGTAGGAGTAGTTGATAAAGATAAAATACTTGATAACACAAAGGTTGTTGAAGGTGATGTCATTATTGCTTTGCCTTCAAGCGGAGTGCATAGTAATGGTTTTTCACTAGTTAGAAAGGTGTTTGATGTGGAAAACAAATCTTTAGATAGACATTTTGATATTCTTGGCGATAAAACTTTAGGGGAAGCATTACTTATGCCTACCAAAATTTATGTAAAACCTATGTTGGCTTTATTTGAAAATGTAGAAGTAAAGGCAGTATCTCATATTACCGGTGGCGGATTCTATGAAAATATTCCTAGAAGTTTGCCAAAGGGTTATGGCGCAAAAATTAATAGAAAAAGTGTAAAGGTTTTACCTATTTTTGAGTTATTAGCGAAAGAAGGCAATATTTGTGAAAGAGATATGTTTAATACTTTCAATATGGGTGTTGGTATGTCTGTGGTTGTTGCTAGTGCCGATGCAAATAAGGCTTTACAAATATTACAAGAAGCAGGCGAAGATGCTTACATTATTGGTGAAGTTGTTAAAGAATCTGGAGTTCAAATAATATAAAGGATACTTAATTTAATGGAAAAGGTAAAGTTGGCGGTTTTGGTATCGGGTGGTGGAACAAATTTACAAGCTATTTTAGATGCTCAAAATAATGGAATAATAACTGATGCTAAAGTAAAGATAGTAATTAGTAATAATAGTGATGCGTATGCTCTTATTAGGGCTAAAAAATTTGGTGTGGATACTAGAGTTATCGAAAAGAAAGGTATTTCACAAGAAAAATTTGAAAGCGAAATCATTAGTTTACTACAAAATTATGGAATAGACCTTATTATCTTAGCTGGTTTTATGTGTATTCTTAGTGAAAACTTTACTTCAAAATATAAAGAAAGAATAATAAATGTACACCCATCATTAATTCCAAAATTTTGTGGGAAAGGTTTTTATGGATTAAAAGTACATCAAGCAGTGTTAGAAAGTGGAGATAAAGAAACTGGTGCAACTGTACATTTTGTAAATGAGATTCCAGACGGTGGAAAAATAATAGCACAAGAAAAAGTACAAGTTATAGAGGGGGATACCCCGGAAACACTACAGAAAAGAGTTATGGAAAAAGTGGAATGGAAGATATTGCCAAGAGCAATACAATTAGTCGCAAAAAAAATTAAAGGAGAACTAGTATGAAAAGGTACAAAATTTATGATTTAGGTAGTCTTTTGCAAGAAAACGAGTATCCTGGTAGAGGTATAGTCGTTGGTCAAAGTCAAGATGGTAAAAATGCAGTTTTTGCATATTTTATTATGGGCAGAAGTGATAACAGTCGCAATAGAATTTTTGTAGAAAAAAATGATGAAGTTGTTATTAATCCATTTGATGAAAGCAAGGTTGAAGACCCTTCACTTATTATCTATTCACCGATAAAAAGACACGATAGTAGCGAATGGATAGTTACTAATGGCGACCAAACAGAAACCATTTTTAACGGATTGGAAAACGGATTAAGTTTTGAGAAAGCACTTGAAAGTCGTCGTTTTGAACCAGATGCACCTAATCTTACACCAAGAATAAGTGCTCTTCTTACTTTTTTCCACGGTAGTTTTAAGTATAAAATGAATATTCTAAAAAGTGGTGATGTAGAAGGTACTATTTGTAACAGATTTAATTATGCTTATCATCCTATTAATGGTTTAGGCCATTTTATTCACACTTATAAATTTAATGGTAATCCATTGCCTGCTTTTGAAGGCGAACCTGTAAGAGTAGAAATACCTAATGATATTGATGAATTTGGTGATTGCATATGGACGAAATTAAACTGCAAAAACAGAATATCACTAAGCATTAATTATATTTCATTAGAAGACGGAACAAGGAAAAGCATAATTTATAATAAAAATAGATAGTAAATTCTTAGGAGGAATAATGAAGGAATTCGAATTAAAATACGGTTGTAATCCAAACCAAAAAAATGCCAAAATTTTTATGAATAACGGCAATGATTTGCCTATTGAAATACTAAACGGAAGACCTGGTTATATAAATTTTATGGACGCATTTAATAGCTGGCAATTAGTAAAGGAATTAGCCATTGCAACAAAAATGCCTTGTGCTGCTAGTTTTAAGCACGTTAGTCCAACTTCTGCGGCTGTAGGTTTGCCCTTAAGCGATACAATTAAAAAGGTTTGTTTTGTAGATGATATTAAAAATCTTGACGATTCACCAATAGCTTGTGCCTATGCAAGAGCAAGAGGTACAGATAGAATGTCTTCTTTTGGTGATTGGATTGCATTAAGTGAAAAGTGTGATGTAATAACAGCAAATATAATTTCCAGAGAAGTAAGTGACGGAATTATTGCTCCTGACTATGAACCTGAAGCACTAGAAATATTGAAAGCTAAAAGAAAAGGTACTTACAATGTTGTAAAAATAGACCCTAATTATATTCCAGAAGAAATGGAATCTAAAATGGTTTTTGGAATAACATTTTCACAACAACGCAACAACTGTATAACTGATAAAAAACTATTAGAAGAAGTAGTTACGAAGAAAAAAGATATACCTGAATTATCAAAAATTGATTTGATAATTGCACTAATTACTCTTAAATATACACAATCAAATTCTGTTTGTTATGCTCAAGGCGGTCAAGCAATAGGCGTAGGTGCAGGACAACAAAGTCGTATTCATTGTACTAGACTTGCAGGACAAAAAGCTGACTTGTGGCAACTAAGACAATCAGATAGGGTACTCAAACTCGATTATTTAGATACTATGAGTAGACCTGATAGAAACAATTTAATAGATATTTATCTATCCGATGATAGTCAAGAAATAATTGGTGATGGAGTTTGGGATAAGTATTTTAAGACACAACCTGAAGAATTTACTAGAGAACAAAAGAAAGAATATTTGTCTAAAGTAAGTGGTGTAGCATTAGCTAGTGATGCTTTCTTCCCATTTGATGACAATATAGTTCGTGCAGCAAAATCTGGTGTTAGTTATATTGCACAACCAGGCGGTTCGATAAGAGATAATATAGTTATTGCTAAGTGTGATGAATTAGATATTGCAATGGCATTAACTCATAATAGATTGTTCCATCATTAAGAATAGAGGTAAAAAAATTATGAATATTATGGTAATTGGTAGCGGTGGTAGAGAACACGCAATAATTACAGCACTAAAGAAAAATAGTAAAGTAAAGCATATTTTTGCGTTGCCAGGTAATGGTGGAATAGCTAGCATAGCTAAATGCGTTCCAATAGGTGCTACTGAAATTGATAAACAAATTGAGTTTGCGAAGAAAAACAAAATTGATTTTGCGGTGGTTATTCCAGATGACCCACTAGTTTTGGGTGCTGTTGATGCTTTAGAAAAAGCAGGGATTCCTTGTTTTGGACCAAATAAAAATGCGGCAATTATTGAAGGCAGTAAAGCATTCAGTAAAGCATTGATGAAAAAATATAATATCCCTACTGCTGATTATGAAGTTTTTGAAAATAGTAAAGATGCTATTAATTATCTTAATCATTATTCAAAAATGCCTGTAGTTATTAAAGCGGATGGCTTAGCACTTGGAAAGGGAGTTATTATTGCTCAAAGTAAAGAAGAAGCATTAAATGCAGTAGTCAGTATTATGGAAGAACACAAGTTTGGTATTAGTGGAAATCAAATTGTTATTGAAGAATTTTTAGATGGTGTAGAAATATCCGTGCTAAGTTTTACTGATGGTAAAACTATTGTGCCAATGATATCGTCTATGGACCATAAAAGGGCGCTTGATAATGACGAAGGACTTAATACCGGCGGTATGGGCACGGTTGCACCTAATCCTTTTTATACAGATGAAATTGCAAAAGAATGTCAAGAAAAAATTTACAAACCTACAATTGATGCTATGAATAAAGAGGGGCGTACTTTTAAGGGATGTTTGTACTTTGGTTTGATACTAACTAGTGATGGAATTAGGGTAATAGAATATAATTGTCGTTTTGGCGACCCTGAAACTCAAGTCGTATTGCCACTACTAGAAAGTGATTTATTAGATATTATGATAGCTACGCAAAATGGCACACTTACTAAAGATATGGTTAGATTCGGTAGTGATAGTGCTTGCTGTGTAATAATGGCATCAAAAGGATATCCTGTAGCCTATAGTAAAGGTTATAAAATAAATATTCCAAAAAATTTAAGTTCGGAAATTTATTTTGCTGGGGCTAAATTAGATGCAAACAATGATTTGATAACTTCAGGTGGTAGAGTGCTTGGTGTTGTCGCAAAATCAAATAGCTTATACAGTGCTATAGTAAAGGCTTATGAAGATGTGCAAAAAGTAAGTTTTGATAATTCCTATAATCGTAACGATATAGGGAAAAAAGCTTTGCAAAAGAAAATTTCTTTATAGAAAATAGAAAAACAAGACCTAAATTTTTAGGAGGTAGGATAAATTAATTATGGTATATAGATTATTTGTGGAAAAAAAACTATGTTTCGGGGAAGAAGCGAAATCATTATTTAGTGATTTGGTTAAACTTTTACAAATTAATGAGTTGGAAAGTTTGCGAGTAGTGAATCGCTATGATGTAGAAAATATTGATTTAGCAACTTATGAAAAAGCAAAAAATACTATTTTATCCGAGCCACAAGTAGATTGTGTTTATGATACACTCGATACAAGCGGTGCAAGATATGTTTTTGCAGTAGAATATTTACCAGGGCAATTTGACCAAAGAGCGGATAGTGCTAGTCAATGTATCCAACTTATGTCTCAAGGAGAAAAACCGATTGTCCGCAGTGCAAAGGTATTTGCATTGTATGGTAAAAAAATAAGTGATGAGCAAATAGAAGAAATAAAAAAGTATGTTATTAATCCAGTAGAGGCAAGAGAAGCAAAACTTGATACGGTAGATACTTTAGTTACCAAATATGATGTACCTAATAAGGTTGTTATTTTAGATGGTTTTTGTAAATTAGATAAAAATGGGCTAGCTAAATTTGTCAGTGATTATGGTTTGGCTATGGATAATGATGATATTATGGTATGTCAAAATTATTTTATATCCGAAAATCGTGACCCTAGTATTACTGAAATAAAAATGTTAGATACATATTGGTCAGACCATTGTAGACATACTACATTTTTGACAACAATTGATAATGCTAAGTTTGACAGCGAGTTGTTGCAAGATACATTTAATGAATATTTAGATGCAAGAAAAGAAATAAATCGTACAAAGCCTATTAATTTAATGGATTTAGGAACAATAGTAGCAAAATTACTAAAAAAACAAGGCAAAATGCCATTATTAGATGAATCCGAAGAAATTAATGCTTGTACCGTAAAAATGAAAATTAAAGTGGATAATAAAGATGAAGATTGGCTTTTATTATTTAAGAATGAAACGCATAATCACCCTACAGAAATAGAGCCTTTTGGTGGCGCTGCTACTTGTATAGGCGGTTCTATTCGTGATCCACTTTCGGGTCGTGCTTATGTATATTCGGCTATGAGAATAACCGGTGCGGGTAATCCTTTATTACCAGTAGATAAAACAATGAAAGGTAAATTACCACAAAGAAAGTTGGTAACTACAGCGGCTAATGGCTATTCTTCTTATGGCAATCAAATTGGACTTGCTACAGGGCAAGTTGATGAAATTTATCATAGCGGTTATGTAGCAAAAAGAATGGAAATTGGTGCAGTTGTCGGCGCAACACCAGAAAATCATGTAGTAAGAATTTGTCCTATTGATGGAGATATCGTTATTCTATTAGGCGGTAAGACAGGTAGAGATGGTTGTGGCGGTGCTACAGGGTCTTCTAAATCACATAGTATAGATTCTTTAGACAAATGCGGTGCTGAAGTTCAAAAAGGTAACGCACCTGAAGAAAGAAAGTTGCAAAGATTATTCCGCAATAAAGATGCCTCATTACTAATAAAAAGATGTAACGATTTTGGTGCGGGTGGTGTTTCTGTTGCTATCGGAGAATTAGCCGATGGTATCATAATTGACCTTGATAAAGTGCCGAAAAAGTACGAAGGACTTGATGGTACGGAATTAGCAATTAGTGAATCACAAGAGCGTATGGCAGTAGTCGTTGCTAAAGAAAATGTAGAAAAATTTGTGGAATTTGCAAATAAAGAGAATTTGG
>JBAXZI010000015.1:0-32206 GCA_041670385.1 Clostridia bacterium
CATCGGTTAATGAAACGGATAACAAAATACTACAAATAATAGATACTGATTTTTATGAATTTGCAGGTGAAAACACTAGTGATTTTATACAAAATATTAGTAATACCTTGAAAAATATCGATGAAAGTTCTTTAGAAGAGCTTTTGAAATCTTTTCGTATTGAAAATGACCAATATTATGTTCAAGATAAAAAGGTAAGTTATTCTGAATATCATAATGAATTCATAAAAAAAGAATTTTCTTTGTACAAAATATTAGGTAATTTTAGCATTGATGAATTGCTGTATTATGATGGTTTTATTAAAAAGTTTTTAGTTGTTACCGAAAAAAAATGTATGGATAAAAATGTTATTATACCCGATGGCTATTATGATAATTTAGATGATGTTAATTATATTGAATTAATTAATGTGTTAGAAGAAATGTCCAATGTGGATTTAGAAAAAATAACCAATGACAATTTAGACTATTATGTGAAAAAAACGGATATTTGTAAAATGTATATGAAAAGCTATTTCAAGAGTTTTGCACCAATGTCTATTTATTATTTGTATGGAGAAGGAAGCAATTTATGAAAGATAAAATTAGGGCAATAAATTTAACGCATATGTACGGGGAACAAGAAGTTTTCCGCGATTTGAATTTTGAAATAATGGCGAAAGATTTTATTTCTATTATGGGAGAAAGCGGGAACGGAAAAAGTACATTATTATCTTTGTTAAGTGGGAGTTTGAAACCGACAAAAGGTGATGTATTTTATGATAATAATAATATATGCTTATATAATGATAAACAGCTTTCTGTTTTTAGAAAAAATGAAATAGGATATGTTTATCAATTTTACAATTTAATACCTACACTTAATGTTCGTGATAATATAATGTTGCCATTATATTTGAAAAAAGTGGAGAAAAAACAATATATAAAAAGTTTTGATGAACTTGTTGAAATACTGGATATAAAAAAACTTTTAGATAAATATCCTGATAAATTAAGCGGGGGGGAACAACAGCGTGTTGCTATAGCCCGCAGCGTAATTTATGAACCCGATGTCTTGATGTTAGACGAACCAACAGGTAATTTGGATAGTAAGAATACTATAATTATTATGGATTTAATAAAAGAAATAAATTGCAAAAAAAACATTACGGTAATACAAGTAACACATAGTCATAAAGTAGCTGAATATGGCAATAAAATTTTTCAGTTAGAAGATGGGAAACTAATAACAATAGAATGAAATTATATTTAAAACATATTTTTAATAACATAAAAAAGAGATCAATTCAACCCATATTAATTATTATAACAATTATGATGAGTTCGGTTCTTTTTGTTATGGCTTTTCAATCCAGAGATTTGGTATACCAGTTTAATTCTTTAGTAAGTCAAGCCAATTACGGGGATTCGGATATTTGTATTAATACAAATGCAATAAGTGAAAACAGCTTTATGTCGCTTTCTGATGTTAGTGATGTTATTGGAACAGATGATATCGTCTGTGGATATTATCAACAAAGCCTAATTGCTAAAATAAACGAAGATAATGTGTTGTGTGATACTATTGCTACAGATTTCACAAACACCGGTTATTTGACCAAATTTGATTTTACAGAAAAAATACCAATTAATTCTAATAATATGAATGACAGTGCAATAATTACCAAAACTTTTGCAAGCGATAATAATTTAAGACTAGGTGACAGTTTGGAAATATCTTTAGGGAAATTTTCTTGTTTTTATACAATTCGAGGAATTGTTAAAAAAACAGGTATATTTTTTAGAGATGACTTAATGATTGATATTACTAGTATTACTCATAAGTTATCAGAAGAAACAGGTCTATTTGTTCTTGATTATGATTTCAAACCCTATAATTACATTTTGATTAAATTGCAAGATACTACAAAATTACAAGAAACCATTGATTTATTATCAAATTCAAATCAGTTTTCGGACAAAGCAATAGTAGAAACAAAAAATTATGCACACGCTTATGGTCTTATAAAGATAGAAAACTTTTTTGTTTATATCCTAATTGTTTTGATGATACTATTGGCAATTAGTTTTATATATTCTACATTTTCAGTTACCCTGAGTAAAAGACTACATAGCAATGCTTTATTTCGAGGCATAGGAGCTTCGCAATCGCAACTTTGGGGCATTATGATATTGGAAGCAATAATATACGGTTTTTTTGGCACTTTGTTAAGTTTCCCTATTGCTAGTTATGCTCTTGAATTTATGAACATAGGATTAAATATCCCAGATATTTCATTTAGTTTAGATACGTTATCTGTAATTTGTACTATTATATTTGGAATAACAATATCAATATTAAGTGTAAGTTATGCTACTATAAAAACGATAAAAATGCCTTTGGATACTATGCTTAAAGGCGAGACAAAATATTTTAGTTTACCCAAAAAATCAATTATATTTGTTCTTATATGTTTAATAATACCTCTTATATTACTTTTTGCATTTATACCAGTAAAATATTATTTTATTATTGCTATAACAATGTTTTTTATGGTTGCACTAATTTTCATATTAGGTTTCCCGTATATTTCTAAAGGATGTTTGTCATTAATTGAAAAACTATTGTCTAAACGTAAAAAACAAGGTATTTTTAGTATTTCTATTAAAAATTCTAAAAGAAATTTTGGTATTCAAAATTTTAATCGAACACTTACTATAGTTTTTGCATTTATATTTTTATTAATTTATGTTATTAGTTATGCTCAATATAGTGTTAATTCAATGTCCGATGTTGTTAAGCCCGAAATCCTTATTCAGAAAACTTTAGGGGAAAGGGAAGAAGATATTTTAGAGCTTAAAAATATGGAAGAAATAGAATCTGTTACCGCAATTTTTTCAACTGTTAATTGCTTTTATAATAACGGTCAAAGAACGTCGGTTTTTGTAATAGACGGAGATGAAAAAAATGTTATTAACTTCGAAAAAATGCATTATACATATACAGGTAATTTAAAAGATAATGAGGCAATTATACCTAAAAGCATTGCTAAAGAATTTGGTAAAAAAGTAGGGGATAGTATTCCATTGACAATAAAAGAAATTACCAAAGATTATGTAATAAAAACTATAATAGATACAAATTATAATTTTGTGGTAATTACATATGAAGGTTGTGGAATAGAATGCCAATATATGATGGTTGATGTTGTTGACGGTTATGATGTTGATGAAACTATTACTAAAATTAAAAGCCAATTAGATAATAATGATTTAATTATATTTAGAAAAGATTATGTAAGTTTAAGTATGATTACTGGAATTACTGCTTTTATTGATTTAGCTAAAATGTTGCTAATTATTATTGGTATTTTAGCGATTATTGCGATGGCGGATAGTTTAATCGATAGTTATCATATGCGGGAAAATGAGTTTTTGCTGTTAAAACAAGCAGGAATGAGTAAAAAAGAGAAATTATTATTATTATTATCAGAATTAGGAATAAATTTTATAATTTCTTTATTTACAGCTTTTTTACTAGCAATGCTTTTAATAAAAATTTTGTCTATAGCACTTTTGAGTTATGGTGTTGATTTTATACTTTGGTAGTAGAAAATTGGACAAAATTAACCAAAGCCAAAGTTTGGAATAAGTAAAACAACTATCTGATACCTTATTTTGTTATAGAAGAATAAAGAACATCAATTTTGGATTTGTTAGAAATTTAGTAAATTTCATTATTGATAATGTATTTCAGACTTATTTTATTATTGGTATTTACTTATTAAGAAATAAAAGTTATAATTATAAATATCAAATAATTCAAAAGGAATAAAATTATGGATAAGAAAAAATTTAAACAGTTGACAAGTGAAATCGAAAAATATGAATTAACAGATGAAGTTAGGGCAAAATCCGAAGGTTCATTTGTTGCACTTCCTTGTGGGAATACACATTATGAATTAAAAGGCGAGGGCGAGGCTATTGTTTTAGTGCACGGTTACGCTACACCTTATTATATTTATGATAAACTTTTTGATGGTTTTGTAAAAGCTGGATATAAAGTGCTTAGATACGACTTATTAGGAAGAGGTTTATCTGAAAGAGTTAACAAAAAATATACCCCAGAACTATTTGCTGAACAGTTAAAAGAATTGGTTGATACAGTATTACCTAATGAATCATTCTATTTGACAGGGACTTCAATGGGTGGTGCTATTGTTACCGCTTATATCGCAAAATATTCTGATAAAGTAAAGAAATTATTCCTTCTTGCTCCTGCTGGAATGAATTTTAAGGCGCCTGCTTATATGAAATTATCCAATATTCCAGTTTTAGGAGAGATAATTTTTTATTTATTAGGAACAAAAATTCTTCTAAAAAAATGTAGTTCGGAACTAATTTATAGCAAAGATGAAAGTGATTATTATATGGAAAAATTTGCTGAATCTATCAAATATAAAGGATTTTCTAGGGCAACACTTTCTAGTTTGAGAAATACAATTTTGAATCAAAAAGTCACTATACCTAATTATATGGAAGTAGAAAAAACAGATATTCCTATTGTCCTAATATGGGGTACTATTGATAAAACAATGCCTTACTACCAAGTTAAACAGTTAAAAAGCATAATTCCTAGAACTAAACTTTATACCTTCGAAAATTCAGGGCATATATTCCTTTTTGATGAGGGGCAAAGGACCTTAGATATTTTATTAAAAGAAATTGAAAAATAGATTATAAAGAATTACTACAAATAGAAAGTTTATCTTAAAAAACTTACAAATAGTAAAAAATAATGTGGACTATTTTATAAGTTGATTAGCTGAAAATTACCGATTAAGGCAAGTTTACGGACTTGCTTTTTTTATACATAAAAAATGTAATAAATAGTAGTAATTGGGAATTTTGTAAACAAAATTATGTTTGATTAATAAGTCTAAAAATGGTACAATAACAAAATTATAAGAAAGATAGTATTAAAATAGATAGAAAAATGTTAAAGTGAATTTTTATGAGGAACAAATGAAAAAAATAATTGTTTTAGGTTGTGGCTTAGGTGGCTTAATTGCAGCATTGAAGCTAGCACAAAAAGGTTATAGCGTAACTATATATGAAAAGAAAAAACGTGAAGATTTAGGCTATCCTTGGTATGATGCAGTAAGTGAGAATATTTTCTCTGATATTGGTCTAGATACACCTTGGGAAGCCGTAGGCAAGAAAATTAAATGCACATTCACATCTCCGGATTGCAATGCAACTATTCAACAAGTTTCTAAAGCGGTAAGCGGGTTAGATATACAGAGGCAAGAATTAATAATATATTTGCTAAATTTAGTTGAGCCACTTTGCGAAATTAAATATGAACAAAATATTACCTCTCTTTATATAGAAGATGAAAGAGTTAACGGTATTATCATTGGAGAAGAAATAATCCTAAGCAACTTAGTAATCGATGCGAGTGGTGCATCATCACCATTTAGAAAGGATATTCCAAAGAAATTTGGGATAACCTCTGAGTTACAAAAAAAAGATTTAATGCATGGTTACCGTGCATATTTTAAAAGAAATAAAAATGCTTTGGCACAGCCTATTAATAACACATATTTAAAGCACTTAGGTAAAATTGGAATTTCTTGGTGCAAGGAAGTGGAAGGGACTGAAAGTGTAGATGTTTTTATTGGACGAGTAGGGGAATTGACGGAAAGCGAAATTATAGAAGGTGTTATGGATTTGCAAAAGCGAAATCCTGTTTTAAGCGATATCCCTATTTATGAAATCAGAGAAAAACTTGCTATTCGTTGTCCGCTTTCTGTATTTGTTGCTGATGGCTATGCTCTTTGCGGAGATAGTGCTTTTATGGAAATGCCACTAATTGGAAGCGGGATTGAAAGTAGTATGAGGGCAGGAAATATTCTTGCGGATATCATATTAAAAAAGAAGACTGACACTTTTTATGCGAAAGACCTTTGGCCTTATGAAGTTAAATTTATGCGTAGCATAGGCTCGAATTTTATTATGTTTGATGTAATAAAACAATGGGCAATGAATTTATCTAGTAACGACTTAAATTGGGTATTTAATTCAGGATTATTTACTCAAAATATTTATGATATAATGAAAGTTGATTTTAAATCATTGCATGATTTTACGCCTAAAGAAATTTTCCGTAGTATGGGATTGGCATTGAAAAGGAAGGACTTGTCTAGCGGTGCAATAAAGGTATTAACTTACGCAGGGCAAGCAAAAATTGTTGCTAGTATGATTCCTAATAAATATGAATGGAATAAAATAGTTAATTGGCAACAAAAATATGATTCTTTTTCTAACGATAATAAAAAAACTATTTACTTTTTGGAAAAGAATTTATTAAAAATAAAACAGTTTTTTAAATCACGTTTTCCTAATAAAAAATAAAATTAGTATATTATTAAAATTAAAAGGACTGATACCAGTTAAAAACTGAATCAGTCCTTATTTAATTAATTGTATTATTGTATAACTTTTGAATTTTAATATTTAGTCAATATTTTTTAGACTTTCAACTTTTTTTTGCTCTTTATTAGCAAAATAGATAGGAATGAAAGTTAGTAAAGCCATTGCTGCAGATACATATAAAAGTGCATTTGAAGGTGCAAAACCAGATTCTCCATATTCATTTGTCATAGGAAGTCCGGTAGCTTTAATAAGTGGAGATGCTATTGCAGGCCCGATTACCATTGGGATACAAACAAAGAATAATAATCGTAATCCTTCAAACTGTGCTCTTTGTTCTACTGGATAAGAATTTTTTACCATAACAGTAAGTGTTTGGTAAACACACATATAACCAGCACCAACAAAGAAAATCCCGATAACTAAAGTAACTATATTAGGGATAGTGATTACTAATAATCCTATAATATTTACAATTACAGAGATACTAAGCACTACGGCGAATTTGCCTTTATTGATAAATTTACTAGCAAGTAATGTTGTTGGAATAGCCACTAAAAGACCAATACCAAAGATAAGTCCAGCATTTCCTACGCTATATCCTTTTGTATAGATAAAGTAATTTAATATGTGAGGGAAATAAATATCAAAGCTTATAAAAAATGCAGCAAATGTTATTAAAGTCCATAAGAGCATTTTGTTTTCTCTAAAAATTTTGAAATTAAAAGCTGAAGCAAATTGATGCCAATAGCCTTTAGGGTCTTTATTAGGTTTTAAATCAGGTGCTTCCTTAACTGCAAATAAACAATAAATACCAATAAGTGCTATAAACACACCCATAATAATAAAGAATCCAAAATAATCAACTGCTCCGATGATATATCCAAATCCAATAGAGCCAACTATTGTTGCTATAACCGGCTGTACCGCAATAGCTCCACCAATACCGCCACGATTTTTTTCGTTTGAAATATCAGTAGTCCAAGGATTTAATCCTGCATCACTACCAAAAGAGCCGAAGAAACTCATTACGCCGTCAACAAGGACTACAAAAACACCTAATAATATTATATTGTTTTTCGGTAAAAATTCTAGTGCACCAAAAGCTATGGTAAATACACCCCAAAAGATATATCCTAGAGCAATGAAAGGACGCCTTTTGCCTTTTCTATCACTTAATGTGCCTAAAAGAAAAGTAGCTAATGTCGTAAGTATGGCACTTACGGCTACCATCCAAGATATAATTGATGGGTTTGGTGCTATTTTTGCATAAACGAATGTGTTAAACCATTGATTTTCTATGTTCCAACATAATTGTCCAGCTAATCCAGCTATCCAAATGATCACCCAATTTTTTGTGCTTATTTTATTTTCATTCTTATTTTCTAAATTTTTCATTATTTTTCTCCTATAATATTTATTCTATATCTTTACAACAATTTAATCAATAGTCAATTTTGATAATATTTAGAAGAATAGGTATTTTATATCATAGGTTTTGTATAAATTTGGATATGTCAACTTGACGGGTGGGTATGTACTTTATAGCTTTTACTAATTCAAGTAAATGCAAAGGAAATCTATACTTAATATTTTTTAATAATTTCTATAGGCATTTTGTTTTTGTAATAGATATATGCGATTATATTTAAAATTACTAGAATCACAATCCCAATTCCAAAAGTAAGTAAAAAGTTATAATAGTGCAATGAAAATACAAATATATCGAATGTACTATTTAAAAAATTTAAATAAAGAAAACTAAATGGAATACTTATAATTAAACCTAATAATATTATAATAAAACCTTGCAAAGTGTATGCACATACAATATCTTTAGGTTTTGCACCTAATGATAAATAAATACCTATATCTTTTGTGTTTTGTTTATAACAGCTTTTATAATAAAAAATTAAAAATAACATAGCTATTGCGAAAAATACTAAAGCTACAATTGAGTCAAATTTATTTGTTAAATCCATATTATGAAATTCGGTATCTAATCCCGTATAATTATAGTTATGATAGTTGCTAAAAATATTTCTTAAGGCTTTTGTGTTCTTATAATTAGAGGGTACTTCTAAATAGATATAACTTAAATTGTTATTATATCTATCAAATTGTTCAAATAAAGCATCATTTATAATCACATTATCAGCAAATCCGACTACTTCAAAATCTTCTTTTATTGTTTCATTGTTATTTGTTATATTAAATGTTAGTGTGATATCATTATCATCAAGAAATTCTTTTGCTTTTGTGGTATCGAGTGGATATAATGTGCCTCCATAGCTCCGATATAGTTCATCTAATTCCACATCTGTATAATCATTATTATCTATAAGATTAGTCATTATAATATTCTTAAATGTATTAGAATCAACTATAATTTCATTTTTTGTAAGCTCATGTCCATATTTTTTATGTATGTTTTCAGCATTTTCTTTTATATAAAAAGTAGATTCTTTTTTTGGGGAGTCTGTATCTGGATAACAATATAAATTAGTGCTTGCTGTAATGTGATAGCTTAAGGTTTCATAATAATCTTGATGGGCAAAATACAAAGTAGTTTTTTCCATAGAATAATTAGTCATTTTTATAATGCCGACTATTTTAAAGTCTTGATTTTCTACAATATTTTTATATTCCTCAAAATTAGACACATGTTTGATTACATTGTTATTTTCAAAACCATTTTCAATGATTTCATTTAAGCAGTATTCATCTATACAAAATTCATTTTTATTTTCGGGCAATCGACCGTAAACAAGGCTTAATTTCTCATTTTTCATATCGGTTTTATCAATTATCACATAATGGTTATAAATTTTTTTATAATAAGCATCATCATTTAAATTTTCAAAATCATTTAAATTACTTTCTTTATCATAATTAAGCAAAAACCCCTTATAACTTTCATCGCCACTATTTAAAAATGAAGCAACTGTATCTGTTAGAGCAATACAATTATTAACATTTAATATTATAAAAGTTAGTATTAAAAAGAGTAAAGAACAAATTAATTTCAGTTTTACTTTAAATAAATTATTTAACGCCATTTTTATTGAATATTTGAAGGGTAAAGATTTAAACTTTGTTTTTCTGGTTTCTTTTAAGATATTGTTTTCAACAGCAATTGTATTAATTTTGTTGTCTTCTATTATCTTTCCATCTGAAATTCTCAATATTCTATCAGCATATAAATTTGCAATTTCATTATCGTGAGTTACGATTAATACAAGTTTTTCTTTAGATACTTTTTTTAAAATATTAAAAATTTTCTTTTCATTTTCAGAATCAAGATTTCCTGACGGTTCATCAGCAAGGATTACATTTGAATTTTTGAGCAATGCTCTAGCAATTGCAATCCTTTGTTTTTCACCACCGGATAAGGTCTTTATTTTTCTATTTTCATATCCATGTAAATCAACTTTTTCAAGTGCCACTTCTAAATCTACATTACTTATTTCTATATTTTGCAAATTTATGGATAATTCTAAATTGTCTTTTACAGTAGAATTATCAAATAAATTATAATCTTGAAATATAAATCCTATTTCTTTATTCCTCAGTTGGTTCAATTCATTTGTGTTTTTATAATCAATTTTATTTTCGTTGTAATAGACATTTCCACTAGTTGGTCTATCAAGGAAACCTAGCATATTAAGCAAAGTTGTTTTTCCGCTTCCTGATTTTCCTAATAGAAAGATAAGCCCTTTATTAGGCAAAACTAAATTTATATTATTTAATGCATTAGTTCTATTTTTTTTATTTTTATAGGTTTTGTTAATATCTTGTAATTTGTACATAATTGCCCCTTTATAAATTTTTAATTATTTCTATTGGATTAAATTTTTTGTTTTTTAGATAAATTATTAGATATGAAACTAAAATAATTATGATATTAAATAAAATTATTCCGATTATACCGAATATATTTATATTGAAAAATACAAATTCCCCGTATGAATTATTTTTAAGTATTTCTTTTGTTATATATGAGCTAGCAACCGAAAGTATTATTGAAATAAGAGAAGTAAATATAATTTCTAATATAGATATGAATGATATATTTTTGTAATTTATTCCTAATGAATACAAGATTCCCACTTGTTTTTTATATTCAATGTTGTTATCTAATATATAAATTATTAAAAAACATAACGACAGTACATATAGAATTATAAAAGTAATAAGAAAAGGCAGAAATTCTTGATTTTTTAAGGTATAAATACTGTTATAAATATTTAATTGATAATTATCAGGAGACAAACCATATTTGTTTTTCAAAGTAGTAAAAATTTGTGTATTTTCTTTAATATCATCACCTATAATAAATTGCATAGATATTAATTTATGCTGTGAAACTCTTGCTTCATTAATCCTTGTTTCGGGGAAAATAACACTATAATGGTTTTCTGAATCATTAATAAAAAACCCTACTACATTATAATTTTCGGCTATTTTGCTATCATAAACATTACCAGTGTTAAAATTAACTTTTATATTAAGATTTATATCAGAAAAATATTCTAATAAATCTTCATTTGAAATAAGATAGTCACTAAAAAATAATTCTTCGCTATTGATTTTACAACTTAATTGTATAAATAAAGTTTTGGATATAATTATATCATTATATTGTAATTCTTTTTCTTCATTGAGTTTATAAATTTTTAAATCATTATTTGCAATATTATTTAGATGAATATTTTGAGATGAAGGCATCCCTGATGAATAGGTAAAAATATTAGTAATAACACTTATTTTATCATATAAATAATCATAATATGATTCTGAAACATAAAAGGGAGTATTGTAAGAAGGCGTATAAGAATTTGGTTTAGATATATTTGTATCAATAATTCCGACTATTGTATTTTCATTTATTTTATCACCTAATTCCATTTTTAATTCTGTATTTTGATATAGGGATATGGCAATTTCTTTATTATTTTTTGGCAAATTACCTTCTATCAAACTATAATTATAAATTTCTAAATCATTTTCATTTAATTGTTCATAATTATTGCCATCACTGAATTGATAAGCTTTTTTTACAAATTTACAATTTTCTTCGACATAATTAATAGCATCGCTATTTATTCCCGATTCATTATTAACTGTAATTTCATTAATATTGTTATCATTTAGAGTTTTTGCATAGTATTTATTAATATCTGCTGTAATAAATGATATGGTTATGCTTGCAATAGTAAAAGTAATGGATAATAATAAAATATTAATGATAAATAAAAATATTTTATTTTTAATATTTGCAAAAATTATATTAAAATTAAAAAAATTATATTTTTTATTTTTTTTGATTTGGGGAATATTAAAATTTAAATCACAATTATTTGATTTTATATCGTCACTTACGATTTTACCATCTTCTAATTTTATTATCCTATCGCCATAATTTATTGCATCTTCTTTATTATGTGAAACAATAATAACCAAAGCATTTTGTGAAATTTTTTTCAATAATTGGAGTATATCTTTAGAAGTTTTTTCATCTAAATGACCAGTTGGTTCATCTGCTAAAATAAGTTTGGATTCATTAATTATAGCTCGGGCAATAGCAATCCGTTGTTTTTCTCCTCCTGAAAGTGCATTTATTTTTTTATTTTGGCAATTTATTAGTCCGACTTTTTCCAATATATCATTAATTTTTTCTTTATTGATTGATTGGTTTTTAATTTTATAAATATAAGCTAAATTATTATAAACATTAATATTATCTATAAGATTAAATTCTTGAAATACGAAACCAATATTTTTCCTATAATTATCAAAAGCATTCTCAGTAAATTTATTTGTAGTGACACCATTTATTATAAATTCACCATTAGTAGGTTTGTCTAAAGTACCTAGGATATGTAAAAGAGTAGATTTTCCACACCCGCTTTTACCACTGATAAAAACTAACCCACAAGAATTAAATTCCAAATTTATATTTTGTAGTGCATTAACTTTATTGTTTTTATCTATAATGTATGTTTTTGAAATGTTATTTAGTTTTATCATAAATGTTGTCCTTGTATTTTATGAATTAATTTGTTTACTGTATCAAAAAGAAAAAACAAATTTCTTTATTGACTATGGCGGAAAAATGCTTGTACCTATTTATAGTAATAAAAATTAGGTGGAAACTTTATATTACGACATAATTTTAATCATTATCTTATTTACTTATAACAATCGTATCTGCAACGGCATAGCCATTGCCTTCTTTTGTTTTGTAATATTCGATTGTTACAGAATCTTCGGTTATATGTACATTCAAAAATCCTGCAGATGGAAGAATAACACCAGTTGTATATCCTTTTTCTTCAGCCAATCCTGTTTCTTGACGAATGGTTCCTGGTTGTGGCACAAGAATATATTTTATACCGTTCAATTCTTCATTTGCATAGAGATGGTCGTGTCCGTGGAATACGGCATGCACACCATATTTTACAAGTAGATCATGGATAGGCATGGACCAATTAGGTCGCATTTGGGAAAATTCATCTACTCCATCAAGATTTTTACCGCCCCATTCAAAGAGTTCTGCAGCGGCAATTCCGCCTCGGCGTTCATCATTGATTCCACCAATTATATTATGTGTGAACACAAACTTGAAATCGGCATCGCTATTTGCCAAAGTATTCTCAAGCCACTCAAATTGTTCTAAGCCTAAAGTGTCATTCCAAAATCCTGATGCATCTGTCAAATAAGTATAGGGGTCAAGCACAACAAAAAGTGTATTATTCTTCTCAAAACTATAGTAATTTGCCGTCGTTACATTACCCGAGAACTTATCGCTGTCAACAAAAGGCATTGGAAAATATTCGATTCGCATTTCTCTTGACACCTTTTCCGTTGTTGGTTCGAATCCATTTTGTCCATCGTGATTTCCGTTGATAATACAAATTGGAATATCGTTAAATGCAGAATAAAGTCCATCTACAAATCCGATTCTTTCGCTTGCAGTTTGTTGTAATTTTTCTAACTCTCCAAGCATAAGAGTGTCGCCAAGATCCATAATAAATTCTGGGTTTGTTGCAATGACATTATTAAAGGTATCGTTTAGAACATCAAGATTTGTTTCTTCATCCATATGCGCATCTGCTTGAATTGCAAAGTTAAAACATTTGCTGCTAGATGATGTAGAAGTATTGGGTATATCTTTTTCAGAAATATCAACACTTCGTACGCATCTTACATAGTTAAATACTCTTTGAATATCGCCCTGAGGTCCCAAGGATTTTGGATAATCATCGGGATTGCCTGTCTTTGGGTCACTTCTTTGTGCACCGGCACCGTGTACATCCATTAAGGTATCGCTCATAATACCTTGCGCTTCCCCAAAAGAAACATAAACCGCTGAACTATATGGGTTTATTCCATTTAGATGAGAAGTGCTAGACCAATAATAAGGGTAATTATATTCTCCATCCATATCAATTATTTTTGTAGCTCCAAATAACGGGTCAATTGCAGCACTGTTTGTGGTTTGAAGTGAACGAGAATAATCTACAATACTTTGTAATTCCTTTGCGTTGGGAAGTCGCCAATCTCCATATGATGCAAATTCTAACTGTTCTGCATACGAAAGAGAATTTTCCCAATCCATACCCTCGCCACTATCGCTTGTTTGCCACATAAGTCCTGTTGCATAATCTGTAATAGTTCCATCACCGTTATCTTTAAAATTGTTTTTGCCATAGTCTGTATTTCCACGGACAAATCTAAAATACATAATGTTTTCGGTTTCTGTACCACCTTTATATTTGGGATAGCCTTTTATCCTGCCATCTATAAAGTTAACTCCAAAAATTGTTTCATTATTGTTCATTGTTTTGCCAACATATTCAGTGCAACTCCATGTTTGAGCATCAATTTCACGCTCGCCAATTGAAGTGTTGCCAATAGGTTGTACAAAAAAAGTTGTGTCTATAAATTGTTTATCTCCAGCTTGTTCGCCTCCTGAAGTACCTGTATACTGAATTAGAGAATAAAGTTCCTTAATTGTAGGAATTCTCCAATCATCATGACCGCCTAGTGTAAAGTTTTTAACTGAAGTAACAGCTTCGGCATAAGTCATTTTCTCGCCCACATTTTGTTGCCACACAAGACCTGTGACATTGTCCGTTACTGTACTGTCCCCGTTATCAGTATAGCTAGGTGCATTACTTTGGTAAGTTGCATCCTGTCCGTAAAACGCATCGCCCACGGATGGCTCACCAATTACACCGGTGTTACTGTAAAAGTCTACTTCTCCAGTGTCTGGAATAGTGTATGGGGTCAAAGCATTATTAGGATTTCCCGAATCAGGAATGTCATCTTGTGTAATATTATCATCATCATTATTATTATTTTCAGTTATCGATTTTGGTGTGCAAGAACAAAATAAAATAGAAATTGCTATTATATATACGATTAGGATTAAAACTTTTCTTTTCATAATTACCTCACGATACATTTATAAGTTTAGTATCTTTCTCTTTATTTTATCATAGTTGTTTTAATTTGTACAATATTAAAATATTACCTAATTTTTCATCATTGCTATAATAATTATATTCGGTAAGAGTAGGGGGATACAAAGCAAATGCTAGTTATTAACTTTACAAGTAATGGTAGTTTGGCTCTTATATATATATCTTTTTGTACATATCGAGATTTTTTTATATATGTTAAAATAGCATTAAATAATTTTAAGGATAAAGAAAAATTAATTATCAATTTTATAATGTTTGAAAAAGAAATTCAATCAATTTTTAATTTTGGTTAATTTTTTAATATTGAATTTAGTGTATATTGATTTACCAATATAAAAGATAAAGAATGTGACTACGGCAAAAATTGCTATAGAGGCACCAGACGGCATATCGAATAAATAAGCAATATATAATCCAAGAAAGTTAAATATTATGCCGAATGCTGAAGCAATAATCATTCTTGATTGAAGTTTTTTAGATATTAGAGCAGCAATAGCAGCGGGGGCACATAATAGAGCCATAATTAATATTATTCCTACCACCCTAATTAATATTACGATTGTTAATGCTATTAGAATTAAAAGAGTATAATGTAAAAGTTTAGTTTTAATTCCTCTTATTTTAGCGAAGTTTTCATCAAATATAAATAATTTCCAGTAATTAAAGAATACGATAATTGTTAGTAGTACAATAATGGTTAATCCTATCATTAAATATAAATCAGTTGTTGTAATAGAAAGAATGCTTCCAAAAAGATATGAATCTATATTAGGAGAATATCCAGGAGTTAAGGTTACGAATATTACACCGAGTGCCATACCTAATGACCAAAACAAACCTATAATAACATCATAATATTTTTTGTTTTTAACATTCCCAATGCATATAGCTGATATAACAGCAGAGGCAAGAGCTCCCAAAATAGGTTCAAAATTACAAAGGTATCCGAGACCAACTCCACAATATGCTGTATGTGCTATTCCTCCGCTCATCATAATTAGTTTTTTTTCAATTATAATTACTCCGATTATACCGCACACTATGCTTGATAGAATGCCCGCAATTAACGCATATTGCATAAATCTATAATTCAGTATTAAGTCAATCATTTGGATGCTCCCTAAGAACTCTATGCGGAACCCCATGTGCTATAAGGTCAACTGGACAACCATATAATTTGTCCATTAAATCTATTGTGAGTTTGGGCTCGCCGTGATATATAAGTTGTTTATTTATGCAAGCTATATTATTTACATTAGAAGAAATTGCAAGCATGTCATGTGATACCATAACAATCGTTATTTCTTTATGCAATTCATTTAATATATTATAAATATTTTTACAGGACGATACATCAATATTTGAAGTAGGTTCATCAAGTAAAAGTAATTTTGGATTGTTAACTAATGCTCTAGCTATTATTGTTTTTTGAAATTCACCTCCGGAGAGTTCGCAAATCTTACGATTTTTTAATGAATGTATACCAATTTTTTCTAATGCTTCATTTGCCGCTTCTTTATCTATTTTAGAATAAGTAAAGAAAGGTTTTATTTTAGATTTTATACGCCCCATTAATACAACTTCACCGACAGTGATTGGAAAATTTTTATCAAATTCAACTATTTGAGGTACATAACTTAAGTCATTTTTATTATAATTTTTATGTCCAAATACTTCAATATCTCCTTGCGAAATATTAACTAAACCCAAAATAGATTTTAATAAAGTTGTTTTACCTCCGCCATTAGGTCCAATTATTCCTAAAAAATCACCACGATTTATAGTGAGATTTATGTCCTTTAGTACTTGATTATTTCCATAATAAACATTAAGATTATGAATTTTTATAATCTCATCAGTATCGTCTAATATTTTGTTTTCATATAGTTTATTCATATTATTAATTCCATAAGTATTTACTTATTATTGATTTGAAGAAGAGATAGCATCTGCCATACATTTCAAATTTTCGATATAATCAGCGGATAAGGGTGAAAGTAGAATAAAACTCCCATTCTCAATTTCTTGTGTAAAACTTGAAATCCAAGATGAATCTACTTCCGCTTGATTGAATACTACAGTTATATTATTTGCTTTTGCGAAATCAATCATTGTTGAAAGGTCTTTAATTGTCGCAGTATTGCCATCACCCTCAATAGCATACATATCTAAACCGTAATCATCCGCAAAATAAGCAAATGCTGGGTGAAAAACGATAAATTTTTTGTTAGTCATATTTTCAGTTTTATTTTTTATATATTTATCAGTTTCATCCAACTGAATTTTATAATTTTCAGCATTTAATGCATAGAATTCAGCATTTTTAGCATCTTTTTCACTCATAACTTGACATATTTTATCCACCATTATTTTTGCACGTTTAATAGATAACCATATATGGGGGTCTCGTCCTCCATTAAGTTCTAAATCATTGTATTTTTCACTTACAGTATCTGCAAGATTTATAATTTCAACTGTATTACTTAATGATTTTAAAAAATTAATCTCTGAAGGGACACCTATAGAAAAAAAGACTATTGATTTATTAATATTAGCCATTTCAGGAGCAGTTGGTTCAAAAATTTCTGGACTATATCCTTCTGGTATTGCTGTTATTACATTAATTTTATCTCCACAAACAGCCTTAATAAATGTTGCTTCCGGAATAATAGAAGTGCTTACAGTTATTTTGTTATTTTCTTTATTAGTATTACAGGATATTAGTACTATTGAATTAGTAATCAATATTATTATTGTTATTACTATAATTAAAAATTTTTTTATATTAATGCACCACCTTATTTATTATTCATAAACAAGTATGATTGTACTTATATTTTATAAATTTGTCAAATATTTAATTGTCTTAACTTTATGTTTTAATAATTCCATTTTATACTCTAAATTAATAAAATCACCAGTAGTAATGGTGTATATAGTCGATAATTTTGATACAAGTATTGGAATAAGTTCTAAACAAAATAATAATATAATTAATGGAGGAAGAATATTAACAATAGCAATATTGTTTTGAATAAACACCCATATAGGGTGGAATTTTGGGTGGTAAGTAAGGCAATGGATATTGACAATAAAATTTTTGTTTGATACAGTATAATATGATAATGTATTAATTTAGAAAGAATTATATAGAATTAAATTGAAGTATGTGGAAAAAACCGATATTGCAAAATTGTTGCAAAAATTATGTAAAGAAAGTAAGATATAAATAAAGGTAAAATTATGAAGAAAATAGGATTTATAACCATTTTAATTAGTATGCTAGTATTTGTTTTTATATTAACAGGATGTCTTGAAAAAACTAAAAATCCAGAAGAAACCGAAACTAAGGAATATGTTGATTTAGAAAATACTAGCTTTTTTGTTACTCGTAATATTTCTTATGAAGAAGTAGAAATTATAGGAATAAAACTTGATGTTGCACTTGAAAGCACAATAAATATTCCTTCAACAATTGAAGGTAAAACTGTGGTCGGTATTGCAGATAATGCATTTGAAAATTGTTTATCCATAACAACTATTAATTTAAATGACGCAGCCATAGAAACTATTGGAGATTATGCTTTTTTGGATTGTGTAAATTTGGTTAATGTAATTTTGTCAGAAAGTTTACTAGATTTAGGGGAGTGTGCGTTTAAAAATTGTAGTAGTTTAAAAAATATTAGTATACCAACAAATTTGAGGAATATTGAAGAAAATGCTTTTGTAAATTGTGATAATATTTTTATTCAAGTAAGCAGTGAAAATAGTTGTTATTCTTCAAACAAAGGAATACTCTTTAATAAAGATAAGACTAAATTGATTAAGTTTAGCGGTAATTCTATTACGGAATATAATGTCCCAATTATGGTAGAGGAAATCAGTAATTTTGCTTTTGCTAATAAAAGTAATTTAATTACAATTAATTTAAATAATGTTGGGACAATCGGGCAAGGTGCATTTTACAACAGCGGTATTACAACTATTTTGGGTGGTGATAGCTTGAATAGAGCGGGAATTTTGGCTTTTGATGGTACTACTTGGATGAATAATAATTCTGGTGATAATAATGGTATGGTTACCTTGGGAAAAGTTTTAATAAAATATAAAGGGATATCTAATAATATAGCAAGTACTATGTTTCCTTTAGGGATTACGACTATTGGAGAAGGCGCTTTTATAAATACAGATATTATTGAAATTTCAATATCTGAAAATATAGACTGCATACAGTCTAGTGCCTTTTATGCATGTAATAATCTACAGAGTGTGACAATTAGAAGACTCTATCCACCAGTATTAGGTGAAAATGTTTTTCAAGGTTATTTAAACGGAAAAATCTATGTGCCAGCTACTAATATAGAATTTTATCAAAATTCTATATTTATGTCTGAATATAAAAATATAATTTCAACAAAACAATTCAATATAAATTTTCAATCCAACGGCGGAACAGCTATTGAAGAATGTGCGGAGACGTTTTATTCAAATATAGAGAACATTCAGGAGTCATCAAAACCATATTACGATTTTGAGGGATGGTATGATAATACGGAATTTACTGGAACTAAACTTCAGAATGGTGAATTTTGGCATTATGATTCTAATATAACTTTGTATGCAAATTGGATTCCAACAAAATATGTCTTATCATACATTTATAACGATGGAATTAAGGTTTCTAATCCTATTGATTTTAATTGTGAATCTAATTTAGCAATTAATGAATCAAATAAAATAGGTTACAATTTTGATGCATGGTATGAAAATTCTGATTTTACGGGTAATGCGATTACAAATACATCGCAATTTGTAGATACTAATTATGGACACAAAACTTTATATGCTAAATTTAATCCTATTACATATAAAGTTAATTTGGACAAAAATGCCGATAATGCGATTTTATCTCTTGATATGGTAGAGGTTGATTTCGGAACATCATTTACGTTACCTATACCCGAAAGAGAAGGTTATAATTTTGAAGGGTGGCAAACATCTGAAGAATTTAGATTTACGACAGAAAAAGGAGAGAGTGTTAAGAATTGGGATGTAGCAGAGGACACGACACTTTTTGCGAGATGGAGAGTAAAATCTTATATTATTACATAAACAATGAATAGTTACAAAGTTTTTTTGTAAAGACGATATAAGTGATGTGTTCCAAACTCTTATTTATGGTTAATACATTGCGTACACAGATTTATCGATAGTATATGGCAGAGTTAGCATACATCGGGTAGTTTTTTGTTCAAAGACAGTTATAAAAAATATATATAATAAAAAAATAAAGCAATTGAATTTGTCTTTTCGGGCGGATTTATTAATGTAAAATAAAATATTATTTGATATTGTAAAGTAGTAAAAATTAATATATAATTATAAACATAGGAGAAAATAAATATGAACAAAAAATTAAAGATAAAGGTAAAAGCATTGGGTATTTTGGATTTATTAAGATTTAAAAATTTGGTACCTAATAGACGCAAGCATTTTGAAAATGCACCTAGTACGCCATTAGTTATGGTTCCTTATATGAATGAACTTGCTAATGCTATTCATCCAAAAGAACAAAACTTTGAAATAGTTGAGGTAATAAATGTTACTTGAGATATGAATACACACGTTCTTAAAGGTGACAAATGTGCTTTTTTTAGAGCAAGTCAATATATAAGTATAAATTTGAATATTAACGGGTATAGATTACCAGACCTTATTGAATTTCAAGTTCACCAAAACAATCACTTGAAGGCATATATTCCTTGTCGATAAAAAAAGAGAATACGAGAATAAACTCCGTAATTTGTATATTGACGCTGGACAAATAGCAAAAAAACTATCTGAGGTTATTAAAGATAAGAAAGAAAGTGGTGTTTTTAAAGAGTATTACACAAAATTATCGGATAAAGCAACAAGCTATGGTTCTTTAATAAAAAGTAAAATACCAGATACAAGTATTGATGACGTAAAAGGATTGCAAGAAGCTAAAGATTTAATAAAAAGTTTTATTTTCATTAGTAAACATTCAGATTTATTGGATTATTATAAACTAAATGGTGGGTTAGGTTTATTGATGTACGGCGCACCAGGTACGGGTAAAACAATGTTTGCAGAAGCTATAGCTAATGCTATGGGTTTGCCTTTGTTTATAGTTACACCAGCGGATATTTTTAAATCATATGTTGGCGCATCAGAGCAAGCGGTTAAAGAAATATTTCAAGAAATTGATAACTGTAAAGATGGTGCTATATTGTTTATTGATGAATGTGAGTCTATTTTTAGTAAGAGAGACAATGAGACTAAAGATTACAAAGCAGCAGTGACTACTGAGTTGTTGCAAAGGATGAATGGGTTTGGTATCAATGGAGTAAAAAGAATTATGATAGCCGCAACCAATAGGCCTGATGTAATAGACCCAGCATATTTAAGATATAAAAGATTTTCTCATTTAGTTCACATTTCACCTCCAGATATGGTGGCGAAAAAAGCAATTATAGAAAGCAAATTAAAGGGTATAGATTTAGCTGATGATATAACTATTGATGATATAGTGGAAATGACAAATAAGGCTGCTGGTGAAGAAACAAATATAGGGTATGTGGAAAATGTTTTAGCATATTATTCAGCTGCAGATATTTGTGGCATAATTGAGGAAACTGCTCGAATCGCAATGAGAATTATTGAAGAATCAAAATCAGAAAATTCAATACCGTTGACAAGAACAATGTTTGAAAAGGCATTCAAAAAAATTGGACCAAGTATATCTAGACAAAGCATGAAATTTTATGAAGATTTTAATAAGCTTTTATAGATTGCATTATTACAAATCATATATAATCATATATAATCATAAATTAAAAATATAAGTGGACTTAAATAAAGCATTAGCATAAAAAAAACCTTCTATGATAAGATATATCATAGAAGGTTTTATATTTTTAAAGTATTTAATTTTTAAATTTTTGCTATTACAGACTCTTCAGTATCTATATTTTTTGGTTTGATAAAAGAAAATATTATGGATAATAAAATAAATATAAAGAGTATAATAGATCCTTCGCCTATTATACAGCTAAGATTTATTGGTAACAATAGGTTAACTGATAATACAGCTATAATAACAAGTACTAAAACAGCAAGTGTTAAGGAACCTGATAATATGAGTAAAACCTTTTGCAACGTATCCCGTTTGCGGTTGTTTTCTAATAAGGATGTATATGCTAAACCAATCGTAATTCCTAAGAAAATAAATATTAACAAATTAAATATATAACTTATATTTAGTAGTGCCTTTAATGATCCATGTCCATTAATAGCAAACAATTTTTCTGGACTTAAATTGTTCAATATTGAATCATTAATATCTCGTGCGTTTGTATTTTCTAAAGTATCTATATAATTGTTAATATAATCTGAATTATATATGCTATCTAATGTTTGAACCTCTTCTTTTGATAAGAATCCTTCATATAAATCTTTTGTATAGTAATTGCCAGTGTAAGTTGTTACTGCGTATCTATTAGAAGCCTGTACAGTTGCTTGTATTTTAAATACACTTAAATTTGCTACTGATAAAGAAGTAAAAATAAGTAAAAAAGCAATAAGCTTTATTGTAAATCTATTTTTATTTTTAATACCATTTTTCATAAAATAAAATATAGCATATAATATAATTAAAATTAAATTCATACATAAAAATGCTATCAAACAACTACTAATATTCAATGTAAATAAGTTTGCGCCCAAACCTACTATTGTAGAGGGAACACCAGTTCCTAAGTACATAATCATAAATACAAATATTAATGGTACCGTAATAATGAACTGGAACAATTTATTTAGCTTGCATTCTTTGTTTTTTAATGTTTTTATAAGATATTTTAATGAGAACAAAAAAACTAATAATGAAGATAATATATACAGTAGTGATAACAATCCCATAGTAACAAAATATATAGATTGGGAGTTGTAAGATGAATTTTGGTATGAATCAAAACTTTGTGACCTTAATGATAATTTTGTTAAATACTTACATAAAAGAGGTATTTTTTGTGCAGCTAAGTATTTTGATAATGTGGTATCTTCTACCATTAAATCACTTATTTCGTCAGTTAAAATTTCAGTCTTTGCATATAGACGAGAATTTTCTAATTCATATTCAGAATTATAATTATATGCGAGGTCGAACATAAATCCTATATAGTCAATGCTAGTTAATTTTAGCGGTTTATTTGATATTTGTTCTATTTCGGAGTCTGAATATACATCCGTGGATACAAAAATTGGTGTAAAAGATAAAATTAACATTATCAAAGATAGTAAACAAATTGAAGAAAATTTAATTTTTTTCCACAATTTATTTTTTTCATCGGTGGTTTTCTTATCTTTTTTGTCTTTTATAGTTTTTGTATTATTGTCAGTATCCGCTTTTGTTTTCTCGTTGTTTATTAAAGATTCTTTTTCATTTTTAAATGAAAAACCGCAATTTGTACAAAATTGAATTTCGTTGTTCAATAAAGTTTTACATTTTGGACATTCTTTTTTTCCATCAAAGCGTCGTCCACAAGTAGGACAAAAGTTTTCTTTATTTTCAATAAGAGTTCCGCACGTAGGGCAATTAAATTTTCCATCTAATCTTGCTCCACAAGTTCCGCAATAAGTAGCGTTTTCTGCATTTTCCATAAAACATTCAGGACATATTTTATTATTATCCATATATATTCCTCCTAAAGTATATCATAATAATAATATATTAACACTTTTATAAAAATATAGCAATTTTTAGATATAAAATAAAATACAATTTGCCAAAATTTTATACTATTTTGATAATGAAATATGATAACAGCCGTATATAAATTTTTATCAAGAGTGTAGAGAGGCAAGCTGCCGAAAAACTAAATGAGATGTTCTAATAAAACAAAGAATTGTATTGCTAGATATATTAGTGTGGATTTTTTATAATTTTATAATTCATATAATTGGGCTTTTATGATATTCAAATAACATCTAAATTATAAAAATTGTACGCATGCTTTGTCTATATTTTAGTTGGTTAAGTGCGGGTATCGGTACTTGTTTTATTTAATTATAAGGTATATAATTAATTTATAAAAAAAATTATCTATTTAACAGATGTTAGATGAAATTTATTTTAGGGGTTTGATAATTTAAAAATAAAAGTTATATAAACTAATAATAAATATTAGTTAAGAAAAAGAAGGTTAGAGAGGGAAAGAGTTTACAAAATTATGAAATTTAGTCGTTTCATTTTTACAAGGAATTAAAAAAATAAAATATTCGAATGTATTTGAAAAAGCTATTGTTGTATTAGGTAATTTAATAAAAGCTTAAATATGTGAATAAATTGAGGTAATTTATGAAAATAATGCATTTATCCGATCTTCATTTAGGCAAGAGAGTTAATGAATACTCTTTGTTAGAAGAACAGGAATACATATTAATGAAAATCACCAATGTAATTGATGATGAGCGTCCGCAAGTAGTAATTATCGCTGGGGATGTTTATGATAAATCTGTGCCATCAGCAGAGGCTGTAAGGCTGTTTGATGATTTTTTAGTGCGTCTTGCACAAAGGGAATTGCAAGTTTTTGTTATTAGTGGCAATCACGATTCTCCAGAAAGAATTGCTTTTGGCAATAGACTTATGGATGCTAGTGGTATTCATATGTCACCTATGTATAATGGCAAAGTTGAGCCTGTCACTTTATTTGATGAAAATGGCGAAGTCAATTTTTATATGTTACCTTTTGTAAAACCTATTAATGTTCGTAGGTTTTTTCCAGATGATATTATTGAATCATATACTGATGCTATACGTATAGCTATTGCTAATATGAATGTGGATAGTAGCAAAAGAAATGTTTTAGTTACTCACCAATTTGTGACCGGAGCTGCGCGTTCTGATTCTGAAGATATTAATATTGGTGGTTCTGATAATATAGATGTGAACGTTTTTGAAAATTTTGACTATGTGGCACTGGGACATATTCACGGACCACAAAATGTATGCTCAGAAAGAGTGCGTTATTGTGGTACTCCTTTGAAATATTCTTTTTCAGAAGTAAAGCATAAGAAATCAGTTACTATAGTTGCGTTGGGGGCTAAAGATGATATTCAAGTTAGAACGGTTGAGCTTGTAGCTAATCGTGATTGGATGGAAATCAAGGGTACTTATAACGAACTTATTGCAAAGAGTTATTATAATAATTTTGATAAAAATTCATTTATGCACATTATTTTAAAGGATGAAAATGATATTCCAGACGCCATTGGCAAACTTCGCATCGTATATCCTAACCTTATGAAACTTGATTATGATAATACGAGAACACGAAGTAATACAATTATTGATGGTATAGAAAATATTGAAAGTAAAACCCCGCTTGAGTTATTTGAAGAATTTTTTGAAAAGCAAAACAACCAAGAAATGACAAGCGAGCAAAGAGACTTTGCGAATAGTATGATTAAGAACATTTGGAGGGCAGATTAAATGAGACCCATAAAACTTATTATGTCTGCATTTGGACCTTATGCAGGAAGAATTGAACTTGATTTAGAACAATTAGGAACAAGAGGTTTGTATTTGATTACGGGAGATACAGGAGCGGGAAAAACCACGATTTTTGATGCAATAACTTTTGCTTTATATGGAGAGGCAAGTGGAACTAGTAGAGATAAATCAATGTTACGCTCTAAATATGCAAGTCCAGAAACACCGACAAAAGTAGAATTGACATTCTTGTATGATGGAAAGAGATATACAGTAAGTCGCAATCCTGAATATGAAAGACCGACCAAAAACGGAAAAGGAATGACAATAGAAAAGGCAAATGCGGAACTAATTTATCCTAATGGTAGAGTAGTTACAAAAGTTAATGATGTAGATAAAAATATTCGTGAAATTGTTGGTATTGATAAAGTAAAGTTCTCCCAAATTGCTATGATAGCACAAGGTGATTTTAGAAAACTTATTGATGCCGAAACAAAGGATAGACAAGATATTTTCCGTGAGATATTTAATACAAAATATTACCAAGTTTTGCAAGAAAAATTAAAGGCAGAGTCGGGAAGTTTGGGTAGAGAATTTGATAGTGCAAAACAAAGTTTGTCACAATATATTAGTGGAATTGTTTGTGATGAAGGTGATATATTATTTATGGATTTAGAAAAGGCTAAAGATAGCACTTTGCCTACTTGTGAATGTATAACTTTATTTAATCAAAAATTAGATAAAGATACGCAGACAAAAAAAGTTTTGAGCGAGCAAGAAAAAAAACTTGGAGAGCAAATATTATGTCTTGCAACAACAATAGAAAAAGCGAACACAGATAATAAAAACAAGAAAGATTTGGACGAAGCAAAGACAAGTAAAAAACAAATTGAATTAAACTTGTTAGAATTAAAAATTATTTTAGACAAAGAAAATAAAAACAAACCTATAATTAAAGATTTGGGCGAAAAAATTGCTGTTATAAATGCTGAACTTTCTAATTATGATAATTTAGAAATTAAGCAAGAAGATTATAAGCAAGCAGTGAAGGAATTAGAAATAGTTAAAGATAAATTAGTTAATGAACAAAACAATTTTGTTGCGTATAAAAATAATATTGAAACTTTGGATAAAGAAAAAGAAACATTACTTAATTCAGAAATCGAAAAAGAAAAATTGAGTACTAGCAAAGAAAAGTTGGAATTTATGAATACTGATTTGCTAGCTATGTCTAATGGTTTATGCGAACTTGATGAGTTAAAAACCAAAATGGAACAAGCACAAAAAGAGTATAAAAAAAGTAGTGAGATTTCAGAACAATATCAAAAAGAATATCAAAAAAACAACAAATTATATCTTGATGAACAAGCTGGTATTATTGCAGAAACATTAATTGAGGGTGAGCCCTGCCCTGTTTGCGGTTCGATCTTACATCCAAATAAAGCAATTAAATCACAAAACGCACCAACTGAAGCTGAATTAAAAAAAGCTAAAGATGAGGCCGAAGAAAAACAAAAAGTTTGTGAAAATACAAGTGCTAATTCTGCTAAAATAAAAGGACAATATGATGAAAAAGAGAAGTCGGCAAAAGAGAAGTGCAAACAATTACTTAATTTAGATAATATGGCAACAGCTAAAGAAAAGTTAATTTATCAATTAGAATTAATAAAAGAAGAAATTAAAATCTTTAATGATAAGCTTAATATGGAAATTTGCAAAATTGCTAGAAAAAAAGTAATTGAAGATATTTTGGTAATTGAAAATAAAGACTGTGAAAGTTGTAGGTTATTAATATCAAGCTATAATGAAAATATTGCGGCTTTAACATCTAAAAAAACGGAATTAAATAAGCAAATTAAAGAGTTAGAAATTCACTTAGAATACGCTAATAAATCATTAGCGGAATACGATATTATTAAGCAAAAAACAAAGATAATTGCTTTAGAAAAAGCTATTGAAATAGCAGAAAGTAATTATAAAGATTGCTTAGATAAGCTAAATTCTTTAACCGGTAGTATTGCACAATTAGAAAAGTTGCTAATAGGGTACGTCTTAATAAATATTGAAGAAAAGGAAACCGAAAAGACAAATTTGGAAACCCTAAAGGATACTTTGTCGATACAAATAAAAGCAATTCATACTCGTGTAGAAACGAATAGAATAGCTATACAAAACATAACTAACAAGTCAAGTGACTTGCAAAAAATAGAGAAAAGATTGACTTGGGTTAAGGCTCTTTCAAATACGGCAAATGGCTACATTTCGGGGAAAGAAAAAATAATGCTAGAAACATATATTCAAATGACTTATTTTGACAAAATAATAGCAAGAGCAAATACAAGATTTATGATTATGTCATCTGGACAGTTTGAACTAAAACGAAAGATAGAGGCTGATAACAACCGTAGTCAAAGTGGATTGGAACTTAATGTTATTGACCACTACAATGGAAGCGAAAGAAGTGTAAAATCTTTATCTGGTGGAGAATCATTTAAAGCTTCTTTGTCTTTGGCGTTAGGACTTTCAGAAGAAATTCAAGCAACAGCAGGGGGCATTAAACTTGACACTATGTTTGTCGATGAGGGGTTTGGTTCACTAGATGAAGAATCCTTAAAACAAGCTATGCAAGCACTTGCAAGTTTAACGGAAGGCAATCGTCTTATTGGTATAATTTCTCATGTATCCGAACTTAAAGAGAAAATTGATAAGCAAATAGTTGTCACAAAAGAGAAAACTGGCGGTAGCCAAGTTAAAATTATAGTCTAAGGAGGATTTATGATAAAAAGAATTTCTTATATTAAAAATTTAGCAACATTTAAAAATTTTGAATGGATTAAAAGTGTTAGAAATACAAATCAAGTTTTCGATTTTGAAAAAATAAATATATTATATGGAAGAAATTATTCTGGCAAAACGACATTATCCCGAATAATAAGAGCAATGGAAACTGGGAAAATTTCAGAAAAATACGAATTACCAAAATTTGAAGTGGTATTTAAAGATGGTAATTTAATAACTGAGTCTCAAATAGAATCTTGTGAAAAGAGTATCCGTGTATTCAATGAGGATTTTGTAAAAGAAAATTTAAGTTTTCTTAGAGATGATGATGGCGATATTAAGCCTTTTGCAATTTTAGGTGATGATAATATTAAAATAGAAGAGGAAATAAAAAGGATTAAAAAAATTCTAGGCTCTAATGAAATAGAAAAAGAAACAGGTTTATACAAGCAAAATACTGATGCAAAAAAAGATTATGATGAAATTTATAATAGGTATGAAAAAGAGACTAGTGATTTAGAAAAAAAATTGAAAGATAAAGCGACTAATAAAATAATAGGTATAAAGTATAAACCAGAAAAATTTGGAGATGTAAATTATAATATAATTAAACTACAAGAAGATATAAAAATAGTTCTTTCTGAGAATTTTGTTGATATTGGAACAGAAGAAGAAAAAAGATTAGAAATTCTTTTAAAAGAGACAACCAAAGAAGAAATAATCGGAATTGAGATGCCAAAATTAATGTGGTCAGATGTCTTAACTAAAACTAAAGAAGTGGTATCTAGGAAAATTGGAGCTTCTAATAAAATTACAGAATTATTACATAATATAGCATTAAATAAATGGGTAAAACAAGGAACTGAACTTTTAAAAGGTAAAAATATTTGTGCTTTTTGTGGAAATGAAATAAGTGATGATCGCTGGGTTCAATTAAATGCTCATTTTGATGAAGAATCAAAAAAATTAGAAGAAGACATAAATAAAATATTAGAAAAAATACAAAACGAAAAAGATATAATAGAAAAAAGTTTCAAGATTGATAAGACAAAATTTTATTCTAAATATAATGAAGAGTTACTTAACTTAGAAAAGCGTTATTTAGAAGCAGAGTCGGAATATATAAAGGAACTTATGAATTTAGAGGAAGCCTTAAATAAAAGAAAAGATAAAATAATATATCCTTTTGTACTTGGGGTAGTGCAAGATAAATCAAATTTAGTACAAAATATTTTTGACGATTATGATATTATAAGGAAGCAATCAAATAGCTATTCTGCCAAACTAAAAGCAGAACAAACTGTTGCTAAAGTAAAATTAAGATTGCATGAAGCAAAAAACTATTGTTTACTTATTAATTATAAGGAAATTTCTCAAGAATTAGAGAATTTGAGAAAGTTAAAGATAGCCCAAAACGAAATTTATATAAAGATCTTAACAGATATTACTAATTATGAAAATGAAGTAAAAACAAAAAAGCATTTAATGCAAGATGAAGGGAAAGGTGCTGTTCAAGTAGACAAGTATTTAAAAAATTATTTTGGTCATCAATATTTAAGTCTAAAGGCTGTAAAATCTGAAAGTGATTTGAGTGTAAATTTTAAAATTATACGTGATGGTAAACAAGCTTATAATTTAAGTGAAGGTGAATGTAACCTTATTGCTTTTTGTTATTTTATGGCAAAACTTAAAGATATTGATACAAATGGTATTAAACCAATAATTTGGATAGATGACCCAATTTCTAGTCTTGATGGAAACCACATATTTTTTGTTTTTAGTTTAATTGCTGCTGAAATAGTTGATAAAGATATTTATGATCAGTTATTTGTATCTACACACAATTTAGATTTCTTAAATTATTTAAACCGATTAGGAAATAAAAGACAAAGACAATATTTTCTTATTGATAGGATTGGTTTATTTTCTGACATACAAAACATGCCCCAATATTTAGAAAAGAATGCAACAGAATTTAATTATTTATTTAAAAATATTTATTTATGTGCAACTTCTGAAATAGATGATACTAATTATGAACAATTTTATAATTTGGGGAATAATGCAAGAAAGTTTTTAGACATATTATTATTTTTCAAATATCCAGATGACTCAAAAGATAAGCTTAAAAGATTTTTTGGAGAAAGCAAAATTCCGGTTTTTCTTACCAAACAGATAGACAATGAATATTCCCATTTGAATTCCTTAGAAAGAGCATCAAAGCCAATAGAAGTACCTGAAATGCAAACTGCAGCTAAATTAATAATAACTAAACTAAAAGAAGATAAAGAACAGTTTGCAGCACTTTGTAATAGTGTGGGAATAACAGTTTAATTGATCGATTTAAGTATTGAAAAAATGAATTTGCAATTAGGTTATATTTATTAAAAGTGTTTGTACTTTGGGTTGCAACATAGATAAAGTTATTATTAATGAACATAGTAGTATTAATATGAATTTTATAAATTAGAATTAAGTGAGCTCTCAAAAATAAATTATGATTGCAACAAATGATATAATATATTATATATAACGAAAATTAGAATAATTTGATAAATTAATTAATTATCATAAAATATACGAGATTGACTTTAATGTTTAAAAATGTTAAAATTATAATAATCAAAAGAAAAAGGAGAAAAACATGAAAAAAAAGTTAATAAACTTAATTTCAGTAAGTTGCATAATTGCATTATTGGCGGTAGTTCTAATAGGATGTAATAGCACAAAAAAAATTGATAAATTTTATGATAAATTATCAGAATGTGATAGTGTTACTATAGATATTGAAATGGAAATGCCTATATTTGGTACAGCGGTGGTAACAACGAAAATAGATGATAATAAAACTTACACTAGTGGTTTTATGGGAGAAGGAGAAGAATATACAGAGGTTATCGATAATGTAGAATATACTTATACTAAAGTATTAGGTACTTGGATAAAAGATAGTGAAGAATTAACAGAAGAAGATGATGAAACTATTGCAGAAGATGAGTATGCAGAATTATTCAATGCAGACAATTATGAATATGATAAAGAAATTGACAAATATGTACTAAAAGAGGGTGTGAAAACTACTTTTATGGAAGGAATGCAAGCAACAACGCTTACTTTAGAATTAACAGATAATGGTTGCGTTTTTATAGGAAAGGTAAATAGTGATGGGGTATTAATGCCTATTACAATTACTATGAAGGATTTAAATAATACAGAAATAGTTTTACCAACAGTTTAATAAAAATATAATCATATAAATTACCGTTCAAATTATTTTAAGCGGTTTTTTTTATGTCCAAAATGAGGAGAAAAATATTTTTTTGATATAATTGGGGTTATGGAATAAAGAAATAATGGAAAATTTATTAATTTAATAGGTACTATAAATAACAAGAAAGTTAAGCAAATGCTACCCAAAAGAACATATTTGATATGAATATGTCTTTTGTTGAGGTGGGAAAAACTAGAGGAAGTAAAGGGTGAGAAGGACATATTTATATAATAGGATAGAGAAACACCGTATTATAAACTATGAGATTCTACTATAAGAAAAATGGTTTAAAGAAATAGGGAATATGGCACAAACCATCAATAATTTATGGTAAGAAAATAGATAAAAAGGCTTTAAAGATATTGCATCGAAATTCAGTTAAACGCCAAGCTGTTCCCAAATGGTACAAACCAAAATGCTATGATTATTATAATCAGTTTTTAATCATCAAATAATTAGAGGTGGAGCAATTATAAGTTTATAATAAGCTCATTGTTCTTTGATATTTAAGAATGGGGGAACTAAATATTTATAGAAGTATTACATTACTTTAGAAATTATCAAAATGATAAAAGATTATATAAACATAAAAAGAATGACTCCAGCGTAGTACTGAAATCATTCTAATTTAATTTAAAGCTTTGTATTTTTTTTGTTTTTTAGTAAGGGTATAATGCTAATTTCTAGACATTTTTCTCTTTTTAGATATTAATATTATTGTTACAAAAATTAATGCTATAG
>JBAXZI010000016.1:0-31986 GCA_041670385.1 Clostridia bacterium
AATTCCTTCATCTTCAACTAAATCGCATTTATTTGCGACTACAATTTCAGGTAAATTATATAATATATTGCTATAATTTTTCAATTCTTCTCTAATTTTGATATAATCATTAATAGGGTCACGCATTTCGCTACCGCTAATATCAACGATATGCACAATTAATCTTACTCTTTCTATATGTCGTAAGAATTGATGTCCTAGTCCTAAGCCTTCGCTTGCACCTTCAATTAGACCTGGTATATCGGCTACAACAAAGCTATCATCATAATGTTTTACTACGCCTAAATTTGGTCTTAAGGTAGTAAAATGATAATTAGCTATTTTAGGTCTGGCACTACTAATTATGCTAAGCAAAGTACTTTTACCTACATTAGGAAATCCAACTAAACCAACATCGGCTATAGTCTTTAATTCTAATATAAGTTTTCTTTCGATTGCTTCTTCGCCATTTTCGGCAAAAGCTGGAGCTTTTCTTGTAGAAGTAGAGAATCTTGCATTACCTCTACCGCCTCTACCACCGCTAAAAATCAATACCTTTTCATCTACATTGAAGATATCAGCAATAATACCGTTAGTTTCAGCATCTCGAATTAGAGTACCTCTTGGTACTTTAATAATTAAATCTTTTCCGCCTTTTCCTGTCCTATTAGCACCTTCACCGCTAGAGCCGTCCTCTGCACGATAATGTTGGGCATATCGGAAATCGATTAGTGTATTTAGTGAATCATTAGCAACAAAATAAACATTGCCACCATCTCCACCATCTCCACCATCTGGTCCACCTTGGTTTATATATTTTTCACGATGAAAAGCTACTACGCCTTTACCACCGTTTCCTGCCTTACAATAAATTGTGGCTACATCCAAAAACATTATTTCTTTTCTCCTTCAATATCTTTATAGTATTTACAAACATCAGTAAGTAAACATTTATTACACATAGGATTTTGACTTTTACATATATATCTACCTTGAAAAATCATATAATGATGAAAATTATTCCATTTTTCTATAGGTATAATACGCTTTAAATCTTCTTCAACTATGTCTACATTTTTTCCTTTTGACAATCCTAATCTTTTGCTAACCCTATTTACGTGAGTATCAACGGGCATAGCAGGCTTATTAAACGCTACACTTAGCATAACACTAGCAGTTTTTCTACCCACCCCCGGTAGTTTTACCAATTCTTCAAAATCAGTAGGTACTTCACTATTATAATTTTCGACTAACATTTTACTTGTCGCAATAATATTATTGCCTTTATTTTGATAAAATCCACAACTATATATGTATTTTTTTATTTCTTCTAGCTCTAATACGGCAAAATCACTAGGTTTGTTGTATACCTTAAAAAGTTTATCTGTAATTATATTAACTCTTTTATCTGTGCACTGTGCACTCAAAATTACCGCCACCAATAATTCAAAGGAGGAGGTAAAATTAAGCTCGCACCTTGCTTGCGGGTGCATAATCGCTAAATTATTATAAATTATAACTGCTTTATCCTTTGTTTTCATTATCTTTATTTATTTGTGAAAATATCGTAATATTCTCTTAATAAATTTTGGGCAACTTATACAAATAATTTTCATAACTATTCTCCTTAATTAGAAATTGTTATGTTATTATATGCTCAAAATTCTTATTTTGTCCCTTTTAATTTTTTAATTATTTCAGTTGGGTTTTCAGCTTTATAAACGGCACTTCCAGCGACTAGAATTGTAGCTCCTGCATCTATTGCAAGTGGTGCTGTAGTAATGTTTATTCCGCCATCTACTTCTATAGGAATATCTTTACCTATATCCTTTAATATACTAACTATTTTTTTGATTCTGTCAAGACAATTCATAATAAATTTTTGTCCACCTAAACCTGCAAAAACAGTCATCACAAGTATAACATCACATTCAGAAAAAAGATACTTAAATTTATCAATATCTACATCAGGATTAAAAACAATTCCACATTTTTTTCCGCAATTTTTTATCATTTTTAATGTAGCAAGTGGGTCGCTTGATGCTTCTGGGTGAAAAGTAATTATATCCGCACCTGCCTCAGCAAATGCAACAACATAATTCTCAGGTTTTGTTATCATCAAATGAACATCTAGTACTTTTTGTGTTATTTTCCGAATACCGGCTACCATTGGCATACCAAAAGTAATATTTTTCACATATACGCCATCCATAACATCGCAATGCACATAATCACCGCCCCAATCTTCAAGTTGTTGGATAGATTTTGACATATTTACAAAATCGCCACTAAGTATACTTGGTGCTATATAAATTTTGTTATTCATATTTTTTCCTCCAATTCTCTTTTAGTTCTTTATATAATGTTACATATCTATCATATCTATCTTTATTTATTATACCACTTTCCACAGCTTTTCTCACACCACAATTTGGCTCGGTGGTATGTGTACAATTAGGGTACTTACAATCAACTGACAATTTTATATAATCTTGATAATAATACAATAACTCATCATATTTTATATCAATAGCCGTTAATATAGAAAAACCGCAAGTGTCCACTACTTTAGCATCGCCTAATCGATAAATTTCAATCTGCCTAGTTGTATTTTTACCTCTTTCTATTCTTTTGCTTAACTCACCTATTTCACAATTCATTCCCAATAACTCATTACAAAGTGAGGTTTTACCGACTGCACTTTGCCCTGCAAAACAAACCACATTGCCACTAATTAGTTCTAATAATTCATCAAATCCTTCACACTTTAAAGCACTAATTTTCACTACCTTAACATCTTCTAAATAAGGCGATTCAAATTCTTCAATTTCTTTATCCGTCATTAAATCAATTTTGTTAATACAAATTATTGGCGTAATTTTTTGTTTATAGCAATTAAGCAACAATTTTTCCACTAAAACCCAATCTGGTTTTGGCACTTTAGCTACCATAATTATAAGGATATCTATGTTAGAAACATAAGGTCTAATAAGCACATTCTTTCTAGGATAAACTTTTTCTATAATATTGTTTTCAATTTCCACATAGTCGCCTACATAAATATCTACAATATTTTTTACTTTTTTTCTAACCGTACAAAGATGATTTTCACCATTACAGTCTACGGAATAAGCACTGGCTACAGCCTTAAATACTTGTCCTTTAATCTTTATTATCCTCCAAATATTTGTTTCTTAATTGTCCACAAGCACCTTCAATATCATTACCCATAGATCTTCTTAATGTATTACTTATATTTTCTTTATCTAAAGTTTCCATAAATTCCTTAATTGTATCTTTGCCGACACCTCTAAGCCCTCTTTCCTTAACATAATTAAGGTTTATTAAATTTACGTGACAAGGTATGCCTCTAAGTAATTTTGCCAATTTATAAGCACTTTCCTTATTACAATTTTCCCCTTCTATCAAACTATATTCAAAAATAATTCTTCTGCCCGTTTGTTTGAAATAATATTTGGCTGATTCTATAACTCTTGCAATATTAAAAGTATTATTAACAGGCATTAGTCGAGAACGCTTTTCATTGTCCGCAGCGTGTAAAGAAATTGTAAGTGTAACAGGCAAATTCATTGTGGCAAATTCTTCTATTTTGTCGGATAAACCACAAGTAGATAATGATACATTACGCAAACTCATATTTATACCGTCTGGGCTAGATATCATTTTTAAGAATTTCACTACATTATCAAAATTATCAAAAGGTTCTCCACTACCCATAAGTACAACATTAGTAATTGCTCTTTCTTTAATTGTACCATTAAATTTTGCATTAACAACAAGCACTTGCCCTAATATCTCGCCACAAGTAAGATTCCTAATAAGTCCATTTAGACTACTTGCGCAAAAAGAGCAATTCATTCTACAACCAACTTGTGTGGATACGCAAAGTGTCGCACCATAATTATGAGGCATATAAACCCCCTCAATTATATTGCCATCAACTAGCTTAAAAAGGTATTTTTCTGTACCGTCTTTGCTAACTAAAGTTTCTAAAATTTTGATACTATTATCCAAATAATTTTCTTTTAATTTTGCAATTAAATCTTTAGGCAAATTAGTAATTTCATCAAATGATTTTGCTTGCATCGCACAAGTAAAAATTTGTTTTGCTCTAAATTTAGGATAGCCCCAAGCTACTACTATATCCTGCCACTCATCAATTGTGAAATCTTGTAAGCTTAGTTGCGTTTTAAGTGACATATATAAAATCCCTCCATACCTTTACCATCTGGCAAAAATTGTATTTCTCCATTGTTTTCAAAAGGTAACTCAATTTTTTCTAGTGTAAAATCTTTATTTGTCTCTAAAAATTTAGCTATATTATTTTGGTTTTCTATACTAAATACAGTACAAGTAGAATAAACTAGCAATCCGCCTTTTTTAACATAATTTTTTGCATTTTGCAAAATATCTTGTTGCAAAGAAGCTAAACTTAGAATATCCTCATAAGTACGATTATGTACCACATCTTTTTTCTTATTAATAACGCCAAGACCACTACAAGGTGCATCTACTAACACAACATCAAACCAACTATCCCATCTTTCAACATATTCAGTTGCATCAATTTGATAAATTTTATGCAATTTAGTATTCATTCTCTTGGCATAATCTGTAATTAGTTCTATTCTATGGTTATGAATGTCGCAAGCTATTACCTTTGCCCCTTTACTAGCTAACATAACTGCTTTACCACCTGGTGCAGAACAAGTATCTAAAATTCGCATATCCTTAGTTACTTTTATGCTTTCCGCAACTAGCGTACTTGCATAACCCATATAGGTTATTTGCCCCATCAAACTAAGCATAGCTATTTCTTTATTGTTATTTACATAATAACCCGTTAAGGTTTTTATAGCTGTTTCATCAGCATTTAATATAAGACTATCATCACAATTTGCCCTAATATGAACTCTATTTAACTTTGGTACATCTATTATTTGTTCAAATGTATCAGGATAATCTTTTCTATATAATCCTACCAAAAACGATGGCATATTATATCTAACTTCCAAATAATGTTTATTTGACTTATTCGGCAAACTAAATTCTCTATTATCCATTTTCCTAATTAATGCATCTAAAAAACTTTTTACTCCAGTTTTGCCTATATCGGCAAGAAATTCGTGTATATTATTAAGTACTACATTAATAGGTGTTTCCAAATATAAAATAGAATAACCAGCTATCATTAATATTATTTTAATATTTAATTTTGGTTTTTTATCTGCAAGATTATCTATAATATAATCAAGTTCATAATATTTGTCCATAACACCAAAAACTATTTTTGCAACGTGTTTGGAAGTATTGCTTTTCATTAGTATATGGAGATAAGTTTTATCCCGTAACACACTCAATAAAATATCATAACTTTGACGATAACTGTTATTTACCACTAAGAATTCCCCCAACTGTTAATTTTTTGCCAAGCAAATAGCTTTTTGTATCCATTACTTTTGCATTCGCACCTTGAATTTTTTCTACTACTATTGCCCCAAGCTTACAAGCAATCACCAATCCCTCTTTAGGGCTAGCATACAAAATTGTACCCGGTTTTTCATTACCGTCATAATCACAAGCCGATATTTTTATAAATTTTAGCACCCCGTTTTCACTATCACAAAAAGCACTAGGCCAAGGCGTTACACCTCTTACAAAATTAACGACATCTACATTTTTTTGATTAAAATCAATAAGTCCATCAGCTTTTGATAGCATTTTACAATGCGTTGCTAAATTTTCATCTTGACTTACAAATTTTGCATTACCTTGTTCTATTGCATCAAGTGCAACTATTATTGCATCGCTTCCTACTAAAGATAGTTTTTCAAGTGTTTCATCTGTATTTTCATCACCGGAAAGTGTAATGCTACTAGCAGTAATAATATCGCCTGTATCTATACCAATTTCGGTTTGCATAATAGTAACACCAACCGTTTTTTCGCCATTAATTAATGCCCATTGCACTGGACTAGAACCTCTATATTTAGGTAATAAAGAAGCGTGTACATTGATAATCCCGTGAGGACATATATCCAAAATATTTTGTCTAAGTATTTGTCCATATGCTGCGGTAACCATAATATCAGCATCTAAAGACCGCAAATAACTTTCGCCCTCTTTGCTAATATTTTGATATTGCATAACAGGAATACCTTTTTCCAAAGCATAATCCTTTACTTGACTAAATATAATTTTTTTATTACGCCCGTTTACCTTGTCTGGTTGAGTAACTACACAAACAACTTCGTGTCTAGAATTATATATTCTATCAAGCACAACTTGACTAAAGCTAGGCGTCCCTAAAAATATTACTTTCATTATTTACCTTTATACTCCCTAGTATAGAATAAAATACCTTCAAGATGGTCAAGTTCGTGACAAACTGCCCTTGCAAGTAAACCTTCTACTGTTGCTGTATATTTTTTACCGTTCCTATCATAGCTTGAAAATGTTACTTTGTCAGGTCGTAACACTTTACAATTCTTACTACTATCTACACTTAAACAGGCCTCTGTATCTATTTGTTCACCACTTGCGTCAGTTATTTTAGCATTTATTAATTCATAATACTCATCATCAGCTTCTACAACAGCCACTCTTCTAAGAATTCCAACTTGAGGGCCGGCTAGCCCGACACCATCGTTTTTTACCATAGTTTCGTGCATATCATCAAGCAATTCAGCTAACCTATCATCAAATCTGTCTATTGGTCTAGACCGTCTTAATAATAGTTTATCTTCTTCGGTAAAAATTTTTCTAATTGCCATTTTCATAGTCTCCTTTGCTTTTCTTTTATGTCATTTGTGTAGGATTGATTTCCACAAACATAACTGTATTTTTATCTTTTAAATTAGCTACCCTTTCATAAATTTGTGGTAATATCTTCTCTTCTCCCTCAGAAAGCAACCACAATACTACCTGAAATCTATATTCGCTTTTTAATTTTTTTAGCGGTGCTCGCATAGCCTTAACTCTAAATATTTCATCATTTTCCCTATTAAGTTCTCGCATTTCATTATAACAAATTCTAGCTTGAACCATAGCTTTTTCCTCATCTTTGCTTTTTATCAATATTCTTACTATTTTACTAAATGGTGGGAATTTTGTAGTTTCCCTTATATTTATTTCTTTTTCAAAAAAACCTTCATAATCATAGTTTTTAGAAAAATCAAACACATAATGATGAGGATTATATGTTTGTATCAATACTTGTCCTTGTTTTTGTTGCCTGCCTGCTCTTCCAGCTACTTGCGTTATTAGTTGGAAAGTTTTTTCATTACTTCTAAAGTCACTAAAATATAAACTCATATCCGCATCAAGCACACCAACCAAAGTAACATTTTCAAAATCGTGTCCTTTTACTATCATTTGCGTTCCGACAAGCACTTGTGCTTCATTTTTTGCAAAAGAAGATAGGATTTCAAGATAAGAATCTTTTGTAGTAGTTGTATCAAAATCCATTCTAAGCACTTTAATATCAGGAAAAATTCTTTGCACTTCAGATACTACTTGCTCGGTTCCTACTCTTCCTATACCTATGCTTGCACTATGACATACTGGACATTCGGTAAGCATATAATATTCTTTACCACAATAATGACATTTAAGCCTATTATCATCTTTATGATAAGTCAAACTAACATCACAATTATCGCATTTCGGTATATATCCACATTTTTGACATCTTACAAAAGAAGAAAATCCTCTGCGATTAACAAAAAGCATAGCTTGGTTACCTTTTTTTATTGTAGTTTCTAACGCACTTAGAAGTTTTTTAGAAAATATACTTGTATTCCCACTTCGAACTTCATTACGCATATCAATAATTTCCATATCGGGCAATTCTCTTTTATTTACCCTATTCGGAAGTTTAACTAAAGTATATTCCCCACTAATCGCTTTTTTATATGTAGCAAGTGAAGGTGTAGCACTACCCAAAATAAGTTTAGCATTATTAAATTCGCGTCTAAATTGGGCTATCTCTTCCGTAAAATATCTAGGATTACTTTCACTTACATAACTTGTATCGTGTTCTTCATCAATAATAATTACACCGACATTTTCAATAGGAGCAAATATAGCACTTCTAGCACCCAATGCAACTTTAGCTTCGCCTCTTTTAAGTCTTAACCATTCATCAAATCTTTCACCGTCACTAAGTGCACTATGTAAAAGTCCTACTTTATCCCCAAAACGACTACGAAAAACGCCCATCATTTGTGGTGTAAGTCCAATTTCCGGAACTAACATAATAGCGGTTTTATCTTCAGCAAGTAATTTTTCGATAACTTGCATATAAATTTCAGTTTTACCACTTCCCGTAACACCGTGCAACAAAAAAGTTCCTTCATTTGACATAATTTTTTCAATTGCATCATTTTGGTCAGAGGTTAATTCTATATCTTTTTTATCAGCTACTACGCCTTTATATGGAGTTCTATCTACTTTAATAAACTTACGCTTTACAATTCCTTTAGTTACAAGTGCTTTTACACTTGATGGATTATATTCAGAATTAAGTACACTTTCATATTCTCCACCTATTAAATACAACTTTTCTAACATAGCAACTTGCGATTTTGCACGAGAACTTATAAGTTTTAATGCCTCATCTTTTTGCATATCAAGAGTTATGTAGCTTTTTTTTAATTCTTTTACCTTTCCACCACGAAGTTTTGAAGGAATACACAAACGCAAACAATCCACCATACGCAAATTATTAGTTTGATTAAGGTGTTTTGTTAGTGCCAACATTTCTGGGTTTATTGCTAAAAAATCATCTAAAACTTTTATTATGTCTTTAGTCTTAATTTTTGTACTATCCTTAACACCAACAACAAAACCTTCCAATGTCCTGTTGCCAAACGGCACCAAAACTCTACTTCCTACTGGGATTGCAAATGGGGCAGAATAATCGAAAACTTTGTCCACCTCGCCATTGCTTATATCTACAATGACTTCATAAATCATAGACTAAGTACCCCGTCCAAAATAACATCAGCAAGCTCTCGTTTTGTCATTATAGGCAAACTGTCTATTCTTCCATCACGATAAATTAGCGTAGCGATATTGGTATCAACAGCAAAACCAGCACCCTCGACAGTAACATCATTAGCTACTACCATATCAGCATTTTTGCTTTCCAATTTTTTTTGTGCATACAACAATAAATCATTCGTTTCCGCAGAAAATACTACTAATTTCTTGTTTTCCTTTATTTTGCCTATTTCTTTTGCAATGTCCACATTCTTAACAAAACTTAATTGCAAAGAATTACTTTTAATTTTTATATCACTTTTATTTGCCACTTTATAATCACTTACAGCAGCGGCCTTTATAATAATTTGGCATTTCGCCAAATTTTCCATTACTTTTTGATACATTTCATCAGTACTTTTGACAGAAATAAATTCTATTCCCTTCGGCGGAGCAACTTCCAAACGACCGGCGACCATAACGACTTCTCCGCCTCGTTCAATAACGGCTTCAGCTAAAGCAATTCCCATTTTACCTGATGAATAATTACTAATAAAACGCACACCATCAATATCTTCAATGGTCGCACCCGCAGTAATTAGTACTTTTTTACCTCTAAAATCAGCATTAGGCGTTAATAAATTATCTACATAACTTACTATTTCCTTAGGCTCGGCAAGTCTTCCTTTGCCAATATCTCCACAGGCTAAAAACCCGTCATTAGGTTCTAAAATCAAAACCCCTCTTTCTTTCAATATTGCCAAATTACTTTGAGTCGCTTTGTCTTCATACATATCAGTGTTCATAGCAGGACATACCACTTTGATAGCTTTACTAGCCATAAATGTTGTAGTAAGCATATCGTCGGCGATTCCTTGCGCAAATTTAGCAATAACATTTGCAGTAGCAGGACATACCAAAAATAAAGCCCCTTCTTTAGCTATGGAAATATGTTGTACATCATAGCTCTTTTTAGGAGCAAACATATCTACCATTACTTCATTTTTAGAAAGGGTTTCAAACGATAGTGGCATAATAAATTCTTGAGCATTTTTAGTCATAACAACTTTAACATTATAACCTAATTGTCGTAATTTCGATACCACCTCACAGCTTTTGTAAACAGCTATACCACCGCTCACACCTACTACTATTGTTTTCATAATAATTATTCTTCTATTTTGATAACAATTTTGCCACTATAAATTTCATTGGCTGCATAACTAATAGATTTTTGATGTGCTCTTTCTAATTCATCACTATGAACCGCACTTAGTTCTTTAGCTCTTTTAGCTAATCCCGAAACCAAAGCATAACGACAAGCTGTTTTTTTAATTAACTTATCAATTGGTGGATTAACCATACTATCTTTATCTGTATAAGCCATTTATTCTATTCCTCCGTTTTAATTCTTATAAATGTTTTTATTTTTTATCCTTTATCAATGATATTTTGGATAATTTCTTTATTAAATTGTATTCTATTTCTTTCTGCTTCAATAATATGAACTACTTTATCAACACATTCATTCAAATCATCGTTTACAACTAAATAGTCATAACCATAAGCACACATCATTTCGCCGATACTTGTTCTAAATCGCAATTCTTTATCACAATTTTCTTCAGCCTCTCTATGATCCAACCTTTCCCAAAGTTCAGTAAGTGAAGGTGGAGCGATAAAAATAGCCACAGTATCATTCGGCATAAGTCTTTTTACATTAGTAGCGCCCACAGTTTCTATTTCCAAAACGACATCCGAATGTTCATCAAGCAATTTTTTAACTGCATCTTTAGGTGTGCCATATCTGTTGCCATATTTTCCTACAAACTCAAGCATTTCACCATTTTTTATCATTTTATCAAATTTATCATCACTTATAAAAAAATAATTCACACCATCAGCTTCTCCAGCCCTAATTTTTCTAGTTGTTGCACTAACGCTAAAATTAAGCCCTTCCACCCTTTTGAAAACCTCTCTAAGTACAGTGCCTTTGCCAGCACCGCTAGGTCCACTTATTACAAATAAAATTCCTTGTCTAGACATAAAAATCCCCTTTGCTATTCGATGTTTTGAATTTGTTCTCTTATTTTCTTAATTTCATTTTTTGCATCAAGAACATATCCTGTTAGTTCAAAGTCATTACTTTTGCTTCCTGTTGTATTCGCTTCACGCATAAGTTCTTGTCCTAAAAAGTCAAGTGAAGAGCCGATAGCTCCTTCCTTATCCATAATCTCTTTACCGTGATTTATATGACCAAATAATCTTGCTATTTCTTCATCAATATTACTTTTATCGATAAAGAAAGCAACTTCATTTATTAATTTATTCTCGTCGATTTCAACTTGTTCTAACGACTCTTTTATTCTATCAGTAAGTTTTTCTTTATATACTTCACTAATAATTGGTGCTCTATTTTTAATTTTATTAGCAATAAATTCTAAATTATCAAACCTTTGATTTACATCTTCATAAAGCATTTGCCCTTCACAACTACGCATAACAACCAAAGCTTCACAAGCTAAAGTTGTTGCTTTATTAATCAATTCAGAAACAATTTGTTCATCATCTTCTTCATCTTTTGAAGTAAGCACTTCAGGCATTTTCATAACCTGACTTGCTGTCATATCATCTACAAAACCTAAAGACTCTAATTTTTTAGCAATTGTTCGATATTGTAAAGCGATATTTTCATCGCAAATAATTTTTGATTTATTATTACGGTTGTCTTCATAGGTAACATATACATCAATATGACCTCTTAGCAAGCTTTTGATAAGGATTTGCCTAATTGGTACTTCGCAAAAACTCATACTACGATTAAGCTTAATTACTATATCTAGCCCTTTATTATTAACCGCCTTAAGTTCTACTACGATTTTACGATTACTGCTTTCTGCAACGCCTTTACCATAACCTGTCATACTACGCATAAAAAAAACCACCTACTCTTTTATTATATTAAAAGTAATTATACCATAGTATAGGTGATTTGGCAATAAAATTGATATAAAGGAAATATATATTATTCCAAAAGCGTCATAGACCTAGCGCCTCAACAAATTTATCTTCACTCCAAATTTCTATACCCAATTTTTCTGCTTTTTCTAATTTCGACCCTGCATCACTACCCGCTACTACCAAATTAACTTTTTTCGATATTGCATCAGCTACTGTCCCGCCATTTTCTTCAACAATTTTCCCTGCCTGTCCACGCTTGTATCGTAGCAAACTACCTGTAAATAAAACATTCTTACCCGTTAATATTCCTTCTTGTTGTGCTGCAACTTCACTAATTATTATTCCCAATTTAATTAATTTATTAATGGTTTCACAATTACTTTCATTTTCAAAAAATTCTACCACATTTTTAGCCATTATTTCTCCAAAATCATTAAGGGTAGTAAGTTCAAAAATATTAGCATTAGCTAGTGCTTCCAAACTTAAAAAATGTTCTGCTAATTGTTTGGCTGTTTTTTTACCGATGGTAGGTATTCCAAGAGCAAAAATAAGCCTATCTAAGGTAGTATTCTTACTTTTTTCTATACTAGCAATTAAATTGCTCGCTTTTTTAGACTGAAAACCTTCTAAATTGATTAAATCTTCATATTTCAATGTGTACAATTGGTCAGGTGTTTTTATATGCAATTCATTATATAAAAGTTCGGCTGTTTTATCACTAAAACCATCTATATCCATACAAGGCTTTGACGCAAAATGGTCTAATACACTAACTATTGTAGGTGCACAATTATTAGGGTTTGTACAATATAAAAATGAGCCCTCTTCAATTACTTTTGCTCCACAAGCAGGACACACTTTTGGTTTTTCAATTTCTATACTGTTTGCAAAATGTTCAGCAACGCCTGTAATTTCAGGAATTACATCATTACTCCGCCTTATAAAAACTCTACTATTTATCTTAATATCCTTCTTTTGGATATCCAAATAGTTGTTTAAGGTTGCCCGTTTTATGGTTGCACCCATTAATTCAACCGGTTCCAAAATAGCTAAAGGGTTGAGTTTTGAAGTACGACTAACCTGCCAAATTACATCTTTTAGTATGGTAGTTGTTTCTTGTGCAACGAACTTATATGCAAGTGCCCAACGAGGGAATTTTTCGGTAAACCCTAACTGCATTCTCTTATCAAAATCGTTTATTTTAATAACCGCTCCATCTATCAAATAATCCAAATTCATACGGTCTTCATTTTCTATTTTATAAATTGCCTTTTTAAGATTGTCTATATCATTATAAATAGCAAATTGTGTATCTACTAAAAAGTTGTTTTCTTCCAAAAATTTATGAACTTTTTCTTGCGTTTCGAATAAATCTGAGCCAAATCCAATATTATAAGCTATGAAGTCCAATTTCCTTGATGCGGTAATTTTAGGGTTGAGGTTGCGTATTGCTCCAGCCACACCATTTCTTGCATTTTTAAGCGGTGTTTTTGCGGTCTTATTGTATTCGTCGAATACAGATAAACGCATAATACCCTCACCTTGAATTTCTATTTCACCTTTAAAAGGTATTGTAAGTGGAATACTTCGAATTGTTTTAATTTGGGCAGTTACATCCTCTCCCGTAGTGCCATCACCACGAGTAGCCCCTCTAACCAACTTTCCTTCATTATATGTTAATGAAATAGTAAGTCCGTCATATTTATATTCAAGTGATAAATTAGGCAAATTGCCAAAAAATTTAGTTATTCTAGTAATAAATATATCAAGTTCTTCCAAATCTTTAGCTTTATCAAGCGAATATAATTTTAATTTGTGATTATATTGGTTAAAATTTGATATAGGTCTACCCCCGACTCTATGCGTTGGCGAATTTGGCAAAACTATATTTAGTTGTTCTTCTAAAGCAACTAGTTCATAATAAAGGACATCGTATTCCATATCAGACACGGTATTATTGTCCATTTCATAATATTCTTTGGCATACTTATTCAGTAATTCTACCAATTCATACATTCTGTCCATAAACTTTATTCCCTCTTTAAAATTTGATTATTCTAGTTCTAAAGGTGCGGAAGCTACAGCAAATTTTTTAACTCCCAAATTCTTAAAAGCAACAGTGACTGTCTTGCCTATGCCACTGCCTGTTGTTATTATTATTGTCCCAGTACCATATTTTTTATGCGTAACTTTAGCACCAGTTACATATCCTGATGTATTTGAATTAAGCACTTTAGGCTTATTGTCTACTACTTTATTTGCGACAAAGCTATTCGCTCTAATTTGAGAATCAGCAGGAATTGCATTGCTATAATCATCGGTATATTTTGTAGGGAAAATTGGCTTTTGTGGAACTTGTTCAAATTTATTTTTATCCCCCATTGACTCACCTACAAATCTTGAAGGCATTGTTGCTTCAGGTTCTTTATTGAATTTCCGTCTAAAGCCTTTTACACAAGAAATATATAGTCTTTCTTGTGCCCTTGTTATTGCAACATACATAACTCTTCTTTCTTCCTCAATACCATTAGGTTCTTTTTGAGCAAAATAAGATGGTAAAATTCCCTCTTCACAAGCTACGATAAATACGACCTTAAATTCCAAGCCCTTAACTGCGTGCATTGTGGCTATACTGACAAAATCATTACCAGTAATTTGTGTTTCTGCCCGTTCTCTGTTAAGTGTCATACTATGCAAAAATTCTTCGATTGATATGTTACTATCATTAAAAGTTTCTTGAATATATTTCAAAAATTCAAGAACATTTTCCCATCGGTTTATATCTTCTTCTTTATCTTTTGATTTATAATAGCTTTCCAACTCTATAGCCTTAACTAATTCTTCAACAAAATTAACTAGAGGCATATTTTGAGCTTTAAATGAAAGTTGATTTATTAAATTTGCAAAATCCCCTACTTTATTCTTTATTTTCTCACTGAAATTGCTATTGTTACTTATGTTCGCAATAACTTCAAACATACTTTGTCCGTTTTCATCAGAATAATTTACCAATTTTTCTATAGTTGTAGCACCTATTCCTCTAGCGGGGAAATTAATAATTCTAGAAATTGCATCAGTATCTAACGGATTTGAAATTACCTTTAGATAAGCCACCAAATTTTGCACTTCAGCACGGTCAAAAAATCGAAAACCACCAAATACCTTATAATCGATTCCCAACTTATTAAAACTCATTTCATAAAGCCTAGTTAATGAGTTTTGCCTAACTAAAATAGCAAAATCCTTATTAACATAGCCACTATTCTTTTTTAAATAACTTATTGTGCTAATAATCCTATCTACTTCCTGTCTATCGTTGTAAGAATATAAATATTCTACCCTTACACCTTGTTTCTTTTCTGTAAAAAGTGTTTTTTCAGCTCTAGACATATTATATTTAATTAAATTGTTAGCGCAAGTAAGAATTGGTTGTGTCGAACGATAATTTTGTTCCAATTTATATGTAGTTACATTATCAAATGATTTATCAAACGATAGTATATTTTCTATATCGGCACCTCTCCATCCATAAATACTTTGGTCATCATCGCCAACAACAAAAATATTGCCCCATTTTCCACCAAGCATTTTCACTAAATCAAATTGAATTTTATTTGTATCTTGAAATTCATCTACGTGAATATACTGAAATTTATTTTGATAATACTCCAAAACATCTTGATTGTTTGCAAATAATTTAACACAATTAAATAACAAATCATCAAAATCCATTGCATTGTTTTGTTTTAATATATCTTGATATCTTTCATATACAGCACAAATAGAAGTTGCATCCTTAACCGTTGTACTTATTTTTTTATAATATTGGTCAGGTGTCAAGCCTTGATTTTTCGCACGAGAAATATGATGAACATATATATCTTTTTTCTTTTCATCTAAATGTTTTTCTCGTAATGCTTGTTTGATTGATTTGGTTTGTCCGCTATCATCAAAAATACTAAATTTATTAGTATATCCCAATTTGTCTGCGTGTCTCCAAAGAATTTGAGTACAAAGTGAGTGAAATGTAGACACCCAAACTGAATTGTCTTGCAAACTTTTATTTAGTCTTTGTTTCATTTCTGATGTAGCTTTATTAGTAAAAGTTATAGCCAAAATATTATATGGCTTTATCCCTTTTTTTTCTACTAGATATGTTACTCTATTTGTTAGTACTCTTGTTTTTCCACTACCAGCACCGGCAAAAACTAAGTAAACTCCCTCAGTATTCTCTACTGCTTTCTGTTGCTCACTATTAAGGTTTAGTTCACCCATTTTATATAAAATCTCCCGGAATAAATATTTTTTTCGCTAAATTAATAGCATAAGTATCTGTCATACTAGCCAAGTAATCAGTAACAAAAACTGTTGGTTCATCTGATAGTTTTCTTAAAGTATTAGGCACTTCATCAGGGTTTTTAAGAAAGTAATTAAATAGTAGCGACAACATTCTATCCGCTCTTTTATTCAAAATTTCACCGTTATTTGCTAAATATACATTATCAAACATAAAATCTCTTAGTTGATTCATATAATAGAAACCATCTTGCCCCATTGCCACTTTATCTTTTAGATAAGAATGTTTGATAATATCAGCTACCATCGTATTTATCCTATCACCTTTGCTATGACCTAAAAACTTCACTGCCTCTTTAGGTAGGTCTGTTTCTCTAAGAATACCTGCCCTAATTGCATCATCAATATCGTGATTTATATAAGCAATTCTATCTGCATAGGAAACAACCTTACCCTCTAAGGTACAAGGATTTCCTGAAGATTTATGTTGCAAAATACCATCTCTTACTTCGTAAGTTAGATTAAGACCTTTCCCATCTTCTTCCAAAATATCAACTACTCTCAAGCTTTGTTCATTATGTTGAAAATGCCCAGAAAGTGCATTTAATACCCTTTCCCCTGCGTGACCGAATGGAGTATGCCCTATATCGTGCCCTAGTCCAATAGCCTCGGTTAGGTCTTCATTTAGACGAATAGCCCTACTTATAGTCCTTGCAATTTGAGTAACTTCCAAGGTATGCGTAAGTCTAGTACGATAATGGTCATCTTGAGGACTTAAAAAAACTTGTGTCTTATGTTTTAATCTTCTAAAAGATTTACAATGAATTATCCTATCCCTATCTCGTTGATAATCAGTACGATAAGGACATTCGGGAATAACAACCTCTCTGCCCAAAGTTTTATTACTTTGTTGAGCATAAGGAGAAAGGTATTTTTCTTCTATTTCGTATTGTAATTCTTTCATAAGCCACCTTATTGATAATATAATTTAGTATACCATAATTCCCGTTAATATTCAAGGTTAAAGTATATAAAAAAAGAAGCAATTGCCCATAATGGAAATTGCTTCTTCCTAATTTATTTTTGTTATTTCTTATAAAATTTTATAAATTGCTTTTGATAACTGCTTGTGCTGCTGCCAATATAGCAATTGGTACTCTATAAGGAGAACAAGATACATAGTTAAGTCCAATACTGTTACAGAATTCGATTGTACTTGGGTCACCACCGTGTTCGCCACAAATACCGCATTTCAAGTTCTTACGAGTATCTCTACCATTCTTAACGGCTAATTTCATTAGACGACCTACACCGATTTGGTCTAGTTTTTGGAATGGGTCTTGCTCGAAAATCTTCTTTTTGTAATAATCATCTAAGAACTTACCTGCATCATCACGGCTAAAGCCATAAGTCATTTGAGTAAGATCGTTAGTACCAAAACTGAAGAATTCTGCTTCTTTAGCTATTTCATCAGCTGTTAGTGCTGCTCTAGGAATTTCAATCATAGTACCTACGCGATATGCTACACTAATGCCTTTTTCAGCCATTACTTGTTCTGCAGTCTCGCAAACTATTGATTTAACATATTTCAATTCTCTAACATCTCCAACTAATGGAATCATAATTTCAGGAATAATATTACGCCCTGATTGTTTAATAATTATAGCTGCTTCAATTACTGCTCTTGTTTGCATTTCTGCAATTTCTGGATAAGTAATTGATAAACGACAACCACGATGACCTAACATTGGGTTAAATTCTTTCAAGCCATCAATAACATTAACTAAATCTTGATATTTTAGATTCATTGTTTTAGCCAATTCTTGAATTTCTTCTTTCTTATGAGGAACAAATTCGTGTAGTGGTGGATCCAAGAAACGAATAGTAACTGGATAATCGCCCATAGCTTGATATAATTTAACAAAATCATCTCTTTGCATAGGCAATAATTTTGCTAATGCTTTCTTTCTTTGTTCTACTGTATTAGAAACAATCATTTCTCTAACAGCAGCAATTCTATCTTCAGCAAAGAACATATGTTCTGTACGGCAAAGACCAATTCCTTCAGCACCAAAGTTGAAAGCTATAGTAGCATCTTTAGGTGTATCAGCGTTCGCTCTAACTTTAAGTCTACGAACTTCGTTAGCCCATTCCATAATTCTACTAAAATAACCAGCGATTTTTGCTTCAGATGTTCTAATTTTACCTACATAAACATTACCGGTATAACCATCAAGTGATAAATAATCTTCAGTTGTATAAGTTTTGCCATCTATTGTAAGAGTTTTCTTTTCTTCATCAATCATTAAAGAACCACAACCAGCAACACAACAACGTCCCATACCACGAGCAACAACAGCTGCGTGAGATGTACGACCACCACGAGCGGTAAGTATACCTTGTGCTATATTCATACCTTCTATATCTTCTGGAGAAGTTTCTAATCTAACAAGTATTACTTTCTCTTCTTTACATCTATCCATTGCTTCTTCTGCACTAAAACAAATTTTACCACAAGCAGCACCAGGACTAGCAGGCAAACCACTAACAATAGGTGTAGCCTCTTTAAGAGCTTTTTCATCAAATTTAGGATGCAATAATTCATCAAGTTGTTTTGGTTCTATTTTCAATAAAGCTTCTCTCTTAGAAATAAGACCTTCATCAACTAAATCACAAGCAATACGGATAGCTGCATCAGCAGTTCTTTTACCATTACGAGTTTGCAACATATAAAGTTTGCCTTCTTCAATAGTAAATTCCATATCTTGCATATCTTTGAAATAATTTTCTAATCTATTGCAAATTTCAACAAATTGGTCATATACAGCTCTATTTGTAAATTTAAGATGGTCAATAGTAGCAGGTGTACGAACACCAGAAACAACATCTTCACCTTGTGCATTCATTAGGTATTCACCGTATAATTTCTTTTCGCCAGTAGCAGGGTCACGAGTAAATGCAACACCAGTACCAGAAGTATCACCCATATTACCAAATACCATTGATTGTACATTAACAGCAGTTCCCCAACTATTAGGAATGTCATTCATTCTACGATAGTAGTCAGCTCTTGGGTTATCCCAACTTCTAAATACTGCTTCAATTGCTCCAACTAATTGTATTTTTGGGTCTTGAGGAAATTCTTCGCCTTTTTCTTTAAGATAGAAAGCTTTGTACTTTTCTACTAATTCTTTCAAATCTTCAGCTGTGAATTCTGTATCAAGAGTATATCCTTGTTTTTTCTTTTCTTCATCAATAACTACTTCAAAGAAAGATTTACCTAGTCCGCAAACTACATCACTATACATTTGAATAAATCTACGATAACAGTCATATGCAAAACGAGCATTTCCTGTTTTATTAGCTAAACCCTTAACGCTTACATCATTAAGACCTAAGTTAAGAATAGTATCCATCATACCAGGCATACTAGCTCTAGCACCACTACGAACACTTACCAAAAATGGGCTTTTTTCATCCCCAAATTTCTTTCCTGTTTCTTTTTCCAAAATAGCTAAAGTATCAAAAACTTGACCAATAATCTTATCATTGATTTTTTTGCCATCAGCATAGTATTGAGTACAAGCTTCTGTGGTAATTGTAAAACCTTCAGGAACTGGCATACCCAAGCTAGTCATTTCTGCCAAATTTGCGCCTTTTCCACCAAATTTAGCTTTGTCTTTTCCATCTGAGTCTCTGAATAAATAAACAAATTTAATCATTAAAATTCTCCTTAAAACAATATTTTTATTTTTACTATTATGTATAGAAATATTATACATAAAAAAGTCTATTTTTACAAGTGTTTTTCTCTAAAAATTTTGCATAAGATTATGCGTTATATTGTACTAAATACTTTGGGCACTACCTTTAATTGTATATTATTATCATTTTTCAATAAAATAGCCAATGCTTTTATAGCATTATTAATATCATTTTTATCGAATTTAATTTCGTTTTCTTCACTATTTTGATGAACCAAACTATTTACTACCTCAAAAACTTTAGGTGACTCCTCTTCTAATACAAAATAATTTACACCCAAACTAGCAACAATCTTACACATAAATAACAAAGCATATTGCAAAGGATAATTATCTGAGTAATTTACTTCTTTAAGACATTTAAGTAAAACCATTAATTCTGAAGTTATTTCTCCTTGCTTATTTGCTAATTTTTCTATCAACTCAATCATAATCATACAAGCCGAATATTTAGATTCGTCTGTCCAACAATTATAAAACATTTCATTTACATCAACGCCGGATAAAATAAGCCCCGCACGAGTACTTGTCAAAGTAAATTCGCCAAAGCATAGTAGCTGTGCATAGCTTTTTAACTTGCCCTTAGCTGACCTAACGCCTTTTGCATTAACTAAAATAAGCCCCTTTTCAAAAGTGGCTATTGTAAGCAATTTGTCTTTCTCTTTATAATCGACGGTCCTAACGATTATCCCTTTTAATGTTTCTATCATAATATTTATATTATACCACATTTTGCTATTCTATACAAATTTTTCCAATAATTTTATATATAAAAAAAGAGAGGATTACTTTCCCACCATAGTGAAATTTCACGCCTCTCTTCAATTCAAGGGGTTATTAATAATTTGGAGAAAACTATTTCTTGTTTTTCAAACTGTTATTTTTTAGCGCACTATACAACATAAAATATCCTGCATTGCCACTTTTTTCAAACAATTCCCAGACCTTTTGGTCTACATCATTACTAGTTTTGTCCCTCATATTTATACCTCTTTTGCAAACTTACAAATTTTATTCTGTATTTCGTTTACACTAGTTATGATGTACAAAATATAGTTTTTTATACCAAATTAATTTTATTTGTTTAAATCTTTAATGTTATATCCTAAATCATTCATTATATTGCCGTTATCACGCCAATCGCCCTTTACTCGAACATAAACAGTAATCATAACTTTTTTGCCAATTATTTCTTCCAAATCCTGTCTTGCATATGTTCCTATTTTCTTAATCATACTACCACCCTTGCCTAAAATAATAGGTTTGTGGGCTTCTTTTTCGCAGATTATATCGGCATTAATAAATACCATATTTTTCTTTTCATCTAATCTATATTCTCTTACATCAACACCAATACCATAAGGTACTTCTTTATCAAGTAGTCGCAATGCTTTTTCACGGATTATTTCTGATACAGTAAAATACATATTACTATTTGTATATTGGTCATCATCAAAATATTTAATTGTATCAGTAAGCAATTTCTTGATTTCTTCTACAAGTGGTTCTACATTTTTGTTTTTTAATGCACTAAGAGGAACTACTGCTACTAATTTAGTAAATTTATTTAATTCGGATAATATCTCATATACCTTTTCTCTCGTAACATGGTCAACTTTATTAACCGCTACAACAACTTTATAATTACCATTAATAAAACCAACTATATTTGCTCTATCTTTTTCATCAAAGCCTTTTTCACAATCTACGACATAAACGATACAATCCACACCTTCAGTAGCTTTTGATGCTGATTTCATCATATACTCGCCTAATTGGTTACGAGGCTTATGAATTCCTGGTGTATCTATAAAAACTATTTGATAATCTTTAGTATTGTAAACACCCATTATTTTATTTCTTGTAGTTTGTGGTTTCCAACTAACAATAGACACCTTCTCTCCTACAATAGTATTTATAAGAGTAGATTTACCTGCATTAGGTTTTCCCATTATTGCTACGAAACCTGATCTAAAATTAGCCGACTTTACATCTTTTTCATCTTCAATAACAATTGGGTTTGAATCTCTTTTCAAATCACAAATTGCCATAATTTCTTCGGTTAATGTCATCATTTTTTTAGAATCTTCTTCATTTTGATGGTCATATCCTAATAAATGCAACATACCGTGACAAGTCAAAAATCCAATTTCTCTAGCTATACTATGTCCATATTCATTAGCTTGCTCGATTGCACGAGGTTCACAAACAAAAATTTCTCCTAATATTATACTATTATCTTCCATATTAATTTCATATGGATAATCTTCTTTTTTTAACGGTAAAGTTATGTTAGCTATATTCTGATAGCTAAGCACATCTGTTACTTTATCAATTTTACGAGTGGATAAATTAAGTTCTTTAATTGTATCCTCATCAGTAATATTGATTTCTACATCAACATCACTTGCATTGTTGCCAACTTTCTCTAAAGTAGTATCTACAACTTTTTCAATTATCTTTTTGTACTTTTCACTAAATATCTTAATCATTTATTTTCCTTCTATTTTTATTTCTTTTCTTCTGAATATTTTATTCTTTGATGATAAAAGCTGGGTACAACTCTTACTAAAGTATCTTCTATCACTTGAATATCTTTATGAGTAAGCGGACATTCATTAAATTGTCCACTATTTACTTTGGATTGGATTAGGCTGTGAATATAAACTCTAAAACCATCTCCTATTTCTATGCCTTGTGCTCTTGTAGCAGCCTCGACTGTATCTGTTATCATAATTATACCCGCCATTTTAGTTTGGGGGATAGGTCCGCCATAAGCAAATTCTTTTTGCTCAAGTTCTTCATCTGTAATATTCTTAGCTTTATTATAAAAATATCTTACTTCAGTAGTTCCGTGATGTTCTATAGCTACATTTCTTATAATAGCAGGCAAACCCATTTCTTTTAATAGTTTTGCACCAAAGGTAGTATGTTCAGTTATCATACGAACACTAACTTCAGGAATATAATCATCATGTGGATTATAACCTTTTTGGTTTTCAATAAAACATAATGGATTTTTAATTTTACCATAATCGTGATAACAAGCACACGCTTTTGCAAGTACGGGACTTTCGCCAATCGCCATAGCACAAGCTTGCGCTAAGTTACTAACTGCAAGTGAATGATTATAAGTACCGGGTGCCTTTTTTTCTAATTCTTTCATTGCAGGATACTCAGGCGAACAAATTTCTTCCAATCTAAAATTACTATACAAATTAAATATATTTTCAAATACAGGCATTAGTATCATAAATAATGCCAAATCAAGGAACATAGACACCAAAACCCACAAACTATTTGTTAATATATCAATAGGTGAAAATTCTGTTATTAAAGTAATTAGGATAGCAGTAGGAACGGACACTACAATACCCACAATTATTCCATTTACAAATATTTTTAATCTTATATACGCGTTGCGTAAAAGCATAATTAAAAAGCTACCGGCTAAAGCGTTTATAAATACCGCACCCAATACTGCATAAATATCAGCATAAGGAACTAAAGTAGTGTACAAGAAAAAGAAAACAATATTAATAAGCACATTAGATACTAAAGCAATTCTTCTTTCTACCAGTATAGATATAAGCAAGCCTGATAAAAGTAAAGGCATTGTATAAACCGATATATAAGCACCGAATAAAATAGAAAAAACATAAGTTATTGCGACAGCTAGTAAAATAAAACATAGCTGTTTGGTACTTTTCATTAAATCTACCCATCTTATGTGGATATATTTTTCTATTAACATAAAAACAATAAATAGCATACCGCCAACTACAAAAAATTTATAATAATTATCAAAAGTATCGGTAATGCTCTCCGCCCCAACAAGCGTTTGCAACAATGCAAGCAAAAATGGCAAAGTTAAAGAATATACAAAAATTATAACAATATTATAAAAATGTCTTTTTGCTTCTCCATTTTCTCTATCAGGTTTTATTAATTTTTTTATTTCCTTTTGTTTCATTTTTTTCCTTTTTTAAGTAATTTTTGTTTCTATTTCATAGTATATAACTAAACACACCTTTTTGTCTAGTAATTTTACATTATACCAACTTCTCAAAAAAACACAATCACTTGGTAATGTAGTAATATATTTATCCGTATATTCCTTGACATAAAAACTTTCATTTTCCTTAAAATTAGTTGGTTCTAAGACTTCTTCTAATTCATAATAGACATACTTATTTGCTAGCAAACATAATGTATTGTCCAATTTAATTTGACATAATTCCACTTCATAATGTTCAAATGGAACCTTAGGATTTTTAGGTTTTACACCAAAAAACTTATTAATTTCTATTTTACGCCCTGTACGCTTTGTAGCAACTAGCATTTCAGGAATTATTGTTTCTTTTTTAATACATACTCTTCCGTAAACTTCGCCGTTCGCATAAGTATCCACAGATAATTCTTCACCTAAAGCAATTTTACTTTTAATAAGAACATCACCGCATTTTACTGTATCGCCCACTTTTTTTAGAGGCGTACCAGAATAGCTAATCATTCTAGTTATTATACCATCATAAGCACTAACAACATCTTTATAAGTAGTTTTATCAATAATAGGTACTTTAGGCAATTCTTCATATACTTCTATAAAAACCGTATTGCCCCGTTTATCAACACTTGCACTAGCAATACCATCCAACATTATTAAATTATTAACTAATTTTCTTGTATCCAATTTTTTATTAAAATTAGGAATTTCATAAAAGTCTAATACTACTTCTTTTATAGTATCTGTCGGAACAATTTCATTACCTTTAATGTCCAAATTAACTGTGCAATTCGACATTACATATAAGCATATTGTAATTACTAAAAGTCCTAATGATAATCCAATTCGCTTCAAATTACTAACAACTAAATTATTTATAGTAGTATCTTCAATTATTTTATAATCATTAAATTTTTGTTTTAATAAATCAATAACTTTATTTTTATCTTTGCTTTTAACAAAAAAAGTCACATAGCCTTCGTTATATCTAGGTTTGTAAATATTAATGTTGTGAAATATAAAATAATTAGCAACAAATGTAAGACTACCACGAATTCTAATTTTTACAGCATCAAACAAGGCAAACCTCCACATTTTTTATGTTGCCTTTTATAAATATTTCGGCACTTCCTATTTCATTAATTACCATATTGCTACCGATTATTTCCAAGTTTTTTTTATGCGTTACATTAATAACTATTCTATTAGGATTATACAGCATAATACCCTTATGCCCTTCAACATAAAGCCCCTTGAATGCACAAATTGTCACACGAAAATCTAAATAAATATCTTTATCTAAATAAAGTTTTGACATCATTTCATCATAAAAACTATCCATATTTAATAATATGAATAGAATTTATAATTAATTACTATTTAGGGTAAATTAAAAATTAAAATTAGTCTTGATTTTCTTTACGCAATTTTACCAATACTTTTTTGAAATAATCAGGAAGTGGTGCTTCAAAACTCATTGCTTCACCAGTTTTTGGGTGAATAAGGTCTAATTTATATGCGTGCAATAACTGTCCAGACAAGCCAAAGTTGTCTTTATTCCCATAAGTTATATCTCCAACTACTGCGTGCTTAATATATTTAGCGTGAACTCTTATTTGATGAGTTCTTCCTGTAGCCAATTTGAATTCTACCAAAGTATAATTGCCAAATCTTTCTCTAACTTTATAATGAGTAAGTGCACTTCTACCCGTATCATCAACAGCCATTATTTTACGGTCCTTTGTGCTTCTTGCTATAGGTCTATTTATAACGCCTTCTTCTTCTTTAATATTGCCTACTACAAGTGCTAAATAATGTCTTCCCGCTTGTTTTGTAGCAATTTGCTCTGCCAAATTCTTATGTGCTTTATTATTTTTTGCAACAACAAGTAATCCACTAGTATCCTTATCCAAACGATGAACAATACCTGGTCGAAAATCGCCATTTATATCGCTTAAAGATTTTATATGGAACATAAGTGCATTTACTAAAGTATTATCAGGCGAACCTAATGCGGGGTGAACTACCATTCCTTGAGCCTTATTTATGATAAGCATTTCATCATCTTCATAAATAATATCAAGTGGGATATCTTGAGGCGTAGCCGTCATAGCTATTTTGTCTTCTTTATTTACAACAATTTCGCCACCATTTAATTTTTGTCCGCATTTAGTAACTACTTTACCATTGTATTCTACACTACCAGCATCAACAAGTTTATAAACTTGAGAACGAGAGCAATCCATTTCTTTAGCCAAATAATTGTCTATTCTCTCATTACCATCTGGATTAAATTTAATAATTGTCATTAATTATTTCCTTTATTATTATCGATTTCTTCAATATTGGGAAACAATTCTTCGATTTCCCCAATTTCATTTGTACTATTTTTATTTTCTTCAACTACTTTTTTAGTAGGAACTTTATCGTTTGTTTCTTTTTCTAATCTTTTTTTCTTATCGTCCTCATCTTTACTCATAAAAAATAAAATATAAATAAGTAATAATATAGTTCCGATTGTTAGCATACTATCAGCTACATTAAAAACAGGAAAGTTCGTTGATGGTATTGCAAAAATGAAATCACGAACATACCCGAACGCATATCTGTCAAATATGTTGCCTATTGCCCCTGCGGTTATCATAATAATAGCTATACGCAAAAGCTTTGTACGAGTTTTATATGAATAAAAAATAAATCCAATTAGGAAAATTGCACAAATTGTGCTTAATATAGTAAGTGCAAGTGTTTGGTCTTGTAAAATACCAAAACTGGCACCTGTGTTTTTTACTGCCGTAAATATAATGAAATTTTTAATAACTACTATATCTCCAACCGTAGCACAATGTCCATAAATTAAATATTTAGTAAGTAAATCAATCCCAATTATTGCTAATACTATTAGTACTTCAATGCTACAAGACAACCATCTTTTTTTATCCTTAACAGAAGTTTTGAAATCGCCTTTAAGCTCTTTTATTGCATTTACAAAATCTTCTCTTGTTTCTTTTGTAGTTTTATTTTCCCCATTTTCATTAAACATAATTATTCCTTCCTCGTTGTACTTACCTTTACCCCTTTTGGTATTAGTATATATTCTCCTGTATTTATTAATCTAACGGTACCGCCTAAAGCATAAATACCTCCACACAAAAAATCTAACATTCTTTGTGCGAAATCTGCTGGTAATTCATTTATATCAACCATCACACTTTCTTTTCTTTGTACTTTGGTTAATAACCTTTGTATATCCTCAAACTTTTTAGGAGCAAACTCCTTAATTAGTTTTCGGGTTTTATCATTATTAGAATCAAAAAACATCTCTCTCACCAAATATTGCCCGTCCAAGCCTTACCATATTTGCCCCTGCCTTAACTGCTAACAGGTAATCATTACTCATACCCATTGATAGGTAGCAAAACTGGTTTGTTTTTAGCTTATCAAACTTTGCATATACTTGGTCAAAAATTTGTCCTAATTCCTTTTCATCGTCCAATTTCGGCATAACTGCCATAATACCACGAACTTTAATATTGTCAAAAATATTTATTTCATCAACCAACTGGTCAACATCTTCCAAATAAACTCCGCCTTTTGATTCTTCTTTACCAGAATTAACTTGTATCAAAATATCTTGAACTTTGTTTATTTTGTTTGCTTGCTTATCGATTTCTTTTGCTAAGCTAAATCTGTCTACGCTGTGGATAAGTCTAACTTTATCAATTATATACTTAACTTTATTTGTTTGTAATTGACCAATAAAATCCCAAGTAAAATTATCATTATATTTAGATAAAAGTTCTTGTACTTTATTCTCTCCACAACTAGCCACCTTACCTGTATCTATTGCTAATTTTATTTCTGCAATAGAACGAGTTTTGGTAGCTGCAACCAATTCAATTTTTGGATTTATGGCAACCAATTTATCATAAATAGAAAAAATATTATCTTCAATACTCATGAATAGATATTATCACAAAACTATTGATTATGCAAGTTTTTTACACAAAAATTAGCTTTTTTTAATCTTCAGTTTCATCTAATTCTATTCGATTAATGCTAATTTCATAAGCTATCTTACTAAGGACCTCACCATCCTCCAATAATTTTTGGTATTCTCTTGATTGTATCCTACCATTTATTTTAATTTTGGCACCTACATCCATATCTTTTATAAATCTAGCATTCCTACCCCAGGCTATACAAGGTAAATAATCTGATTTATTATATGCACGGTTTACCGCAAGTAAAATATCGCAAATTTCTCGCTTAAATGGCGTTGTGCGATAAATAGGAGGTTTGCAAACATAACCTGCTATGTCTATAATATTGGGATTTTTTGATATAGGTTCTTCCAAAACATCACGCACAAAAAGTGTAAGTAATAATTTACTTTTACCATCGATTATTTTGTTATAACTACGCATTTGCCCGGTCAAAGTAATTGATTTACCCATCTCAAGTCCGCTACTATCAAGCAACCGCTCGCTTATTGTAAAAGGTATTTCATCGATTTGTTCACTTAATCTAGAAACCGCTATTTTACTTTCGTAAAACCCCTCTCCGTACATGTGGTGAGAGTACTCTGGGGTAGATACTACCACTCCACTAATAGTAACTACATTGTTGTTCAATAATTCGTAATTCATAAGTTTCTCCTTCTTTATTCGGCTTTATAAATTTGTGTGCCATTGTTGTTTATATAATAATTTTCTTTAATAACAAGTTGGTCAAGACCAACAAAATTAAGTCCTTTATTTTTTACTCCCAAAATAATTATAGGCAACGCCTCTAAAATATGTTCACTATTATTGTGGCAAAGTATAATGTCACCCTTTTTCACTTTTTTAAGTACCCTATCAGCAATAACTTTTCCTTCTATCCCTTTCCAATCAAGACTATCCACACTCCATTGGATTCCATATGTTTTTTTCGCTTCCAAAATTGACATAAGTTCGTCATTGTATTCACCAAACGGTGCTCTAAAAAATTGCGGATACTCCCCTGTCAATTCTTCAATTTTTTTAGCCGTAGTTTCAATTTCCATTTCTTTCTCAGTAGCCGAAAGTTTATTAAAATGCGGATGATTTGTACTATGATTTCCGATATTATGCCCTCTATTTTTTATTTCAATAACTAAATCGGGGTATTCGTCCACCCAAAAGCCTACTAAGAAAAAAGTAGCTTTCATTTCATAGGTATCAAGTATATCAAGAATTTTCAAAGTTTTGTCAGCACCCCATGCAGCATCAAAACTTATTGCCACATCGTTCTTTTCGGTTTCCACATTATATATCGGCACTTTTTTTAAATCTTTAACACTAGCATTGAAGCTAGTCGCTTTACTAAGTTGCAAAGCACCGATTATCCCCACAACCAAAACCGCAATTAATATAATAACAACGCATAATTTACTCTTTTTGATAACCCAAATCATAATATATAAACCTCTTTTAGTTTAGAACATTTGTCTTGCCTTACATTGCCTTATTTTGTCAAATTAAGGGCAAAATTTGTCCATAGTTATAACAAGTTTATGAAATCTATTTTTATAATATAACTAAAATGAATATAAAATATTTATATATTCCTACTAAAATTATTTTTATTATAATAACCGAATTTTATTAAAACAAATATTTTGTACAAAATTAATCCAATTGCTTTACAAAATGAGTTTTTACGACTTGTTTATTTGTAAAAAAAAACGGACTTGTACAAATGTACAAATCCGCTTTTTTTAATTAATCTTTTATTTTTTATAAATACATCTTCTATTAAGAAATATCAGTACGATAATGAGCCCCATCATAAGTAATCTGTGTAATATTCCTATAAATATTTTCTACACATTCTTCTTTTGAAGCACCTATGCTACAAAGTCCCATTACTCTACCGCCTGAAGTTCGCAATTCGCCATCAACAAATTTTGTACCGGCGTGGAACAACTTAACAGTATCGTCCAAATCAGCAATTGATATTTTCAAATTCTTTGTATATTCTAGTGGGTATCCGCCTGAAGTCATAATTACACAAACAGCATTGGCATTTTCCCATTCTAAGTGTATTGTATCAAGTGTTTGGTCAATAGTAGCCTGAACAATATCCAAAATTGGAGTTTTTAGAAGAGGAATAATAACTTGACTTTCTGCATCGCAAAAACGAATAGTAAAATCAACAACCTTAAGCTCATTTGCTGGTGTCAAAATCATATTAAAGGCAAGAGCACCTCGCAATTCCCTATCTTCGGCATTTAGAGCGTTCATAATAGGCCTAAAAATGGTATCCATCGCAATTTGTTGTAATTCTTCAGTATAGAACTCAACTGGCGTAGAAGCACCCATTCCGGCAGTACTAAGTCCCATATCGTTATCAAAAACTCTTTTATAACAAGTAACTGCTTTCATCGGCAAAACTGTTTTGCCATCTACAAAAGTCATAACCGTAAAAATTTGACCTTCAATAAATTCTTCTATATCGATTACTTTACCTGCGTTGCCAAAAAGTTCTGCAATCATAACATCATACATAGCATTTTGGGCTTCTTTTTCATTACGGCAGAACATAATACCTTTACCTGCTGTACGACCATTAGTTTTTACAACCAAAGGATATTTATGATTTTTTACGTAATTTTTTGCTTTATTATAATCATCAAAAATTTTGTATGAAGGTGAAGGTATATCATATTTAGCGCATAAATCACGACAAAACTTTTTACTACTTTCCATAACGGCAGCTTTACTGCTAGCACCAAAGGCGATATGTCCTTTCGCATTCAGCGTATCTGCTAAACCTACTGTTAATGCTTCATCTGGACTAATAATTGTAAGTTTTATATTTGGATTATCATCTAAAAACTCAACTATTTTATCAACATCAGTAACATTAAATTTCACACAATGTGCAATTCCCGCTAAACCACCATTTCCTGGAATACAAAAAATGTCATTCACTCTGCCATCTTGTTTAAGTGCAAGTGCTAAAGCATGTTCTCTGCCTCGTGAACCTACTAATAAAATATCCATTCATCCTCCTAATAATAATATACATATATCGATTTGTCTTTAGTGTATTATGCAAAATAAATGATAAAGACAAATCAAATATTTTACTTTTATAAATATAAATTCTAACGCAAATTCCCTTGATAACTTTCCCAGTTAGGATATTTATTTATATCTTGATAACTAGAAATATCTTCTTCCCTAACCATTATTTTTAATATTGGACTAGGTGTATATTTTTTTGTTGTTTTTTGATAAGCCATAAAAGCATAATCACCCAATTCAGGTGGAATACTCGCTTCCAAATGAATTATTGATAAACTCAAGCAATCTACAAAAGCATATTCGCCAATATAAGTTATTGTAGAAGGTAAATAAATTACATTGCTTTCAGCTCTTTGAAAAGCGAAGGATTCTATAGTTTCAATACCCTCATTAATCCTAATTATCGAATATTTTGCCTTAGAAAAAGCAAGGCTTCCGATAGAAAGTACAGAATACTCATTTTCTTGATAAATTATTTTACTAGGGATTGTGATATCAGATACAGCTTGACTATTATTCGGGTTTTCGACACTACTTACTTTGGCATATACTTCTTTATTTCCGTCGGTAGTAGTCTCCAATATTTCATATGATATTCCATTATCGGTTACAAATTGTGCTATTAAAGCGGTTGTTGAATTTTTATCCTGGCAAGCAACCAACACTAATAATAAACTTAAAATTACAATTATAACCACAAAATATTTTTTATTTTTCATATGCAAATTACCTAATAATAAACAATATTATACTATAATTAACTTCATAAGTCAATATAGATTTTATATTATTAAATTACAGGTTGTTGGTTTGTCAATGATGTTGGACAAATTGGATAAAAATATATTGGGGGCAATCGTTCCAATTCCCCCAAACCCCCTTTCCTCATAATTTTCCCTTTGTTTGTTGTAGGTATTGCAAAGGA
>JBAXZI010000017.1:0-31570 GCA_041670385.1 Clostridia bacterium
AAGGAGACTTGCACTTAGTCGAGGTTGGTACTTGCAAAAGTACTAATTGCTCTAACGGATAATGCCGAGAGGTTAAAAAAAACGAAAACTAAACAAGATTAGTTTTAGACAATCTTTCTATTTACTATGGTATATCTTAAAATTTAATAATATTAAGTGTCATTCAATATTTGAATGACACTTTTTTATTGTCCCAAATACCAATAGTTCAAATTATTCTATACCAAGATTAGTTATTAATATGTTTTATAGCAAAAAAGCTATAAGAAAATCAGAAATATTGTGGTAATTTCATAAAAAATATTAATAAGTAGATTAACATAATTTTTCTACTTTCATAAAAGGTTGCTATATGTATATTAGCCTCGTATTTGAGCTTTCAAAAAAATTGCTATAAAGTATATTAGCACCATATTTGTGTTTTCATAAAAAAATAAGTTTATGTATATTAGCGGTGTCTTAGTACATTCATAAAAGCAGATTGAAGGATGTTGCCATTGTCTTAGTACTTTTCTAAAAAGCAGATTTAAGTATGTTGGCATTGCCTCTGTACTTTTATAAAAAGGAAGGACATATTCAGAAGTTATAAAATAAAGAAATATCTAAGAAAATAAATTAAAATGATTCAAAAATTATTAGTAGACAGAAAAAAAATATTAGAAATTGTTTGAATTATAAGTAAGTCGTATAAGAATAAGGTATATTTGCATTTATATAAAAATAAGTAAGTAAAATAAAGCACAATAATATTTGTATTATAAGTGACCAGAATAAACAAACTAGAATTTATTTTGGTATTGTAGAAGCAATAAAAAAAACACATTAGAATTTGTCATAGTAGCAAGACAGAAGAACTGTACACGCACAAAACTTGTGGAATAAAGTTACAATGTCAAATTATTGCATATCTTATGTCATGTCGCTGATTACGGATATTAGAAGATTAGAAAACTAGATGGAATTTTCGGTAACATAGTAAAAATATTTTGTAGCCAAGTGCACAAAAGTTTGTATCAATGTTACAAAACCAAAAACACAACGGTACAAAAACTTAAGAAGAATATACAACAATGACTGTTTATAAAAGTATATAAATTTATATTTGGAAAAATATACTAAATTGTATTGTTTAACGTGAAACACTTGTCATAAAATAGGGTTTGTGTTAGGATAGCAGTATGAAAATATTGGTAGGAAGTGATATTCATTCGAATCTAATTTATGCGAATTATTTTGTAGAACGCATAAAACAGTATAAGCCTGATAAAGTAATTTTACTCGGGGATTTAATGGATTTTGCCGATAAAGATAGTATAAAAAAAATATTTAATAAAGTAAAAATTGATATTTTATGTGTGGAGGGAAATTGTGACCGATATACAGCCAATTTTGGCAATATTAAATTTATGGGCAGTTATATAATAGAAAAGATTGGAAACAGACAAATATTTTTTACACACGGACATATATACAATAAAAACAATATTCCAAGTATATTAAAAGAAGGCGATGTGTTTGTTTACGGGCATTTGCATGTAAATGGAATAACGAATGAAAACGGATTAATATTTGCGAATGCAGGAAGTATTGGAAAACCACGAGAGAATAGCGGGCATAGTTTTATTATAATTGATGAAAACAGTTTGGAGATTCGTGAAGTAGAATATGATGATATTATTAATAGAATAGAGTTTTAATCAAAGGAAAAAACAATAATTTATATGGAAAGAGATAAAAAAATGAATTTACTCGGTAAGTTCCTAATATTTATTACGACTATAATCTGGGGAAGCTCATTCTTTATATTAAAAAATACAATTGATATTTTGCCACCATTATTCGTAGTCGCAATAAGATTTACAATTAGTGCTTTAGTGCTAGGAATTATATTTGTAAAAAAATTAAGAAAAATAAACAAAACTATATTGTGGAAAGGTGCATTGTTGGGGCTAATGCTTTCATTTGCATTTATTATACAAACGATTGGCTTAAAACACACTACGCCTTCAAAAAATGCTTTTCTAACAGCAACTTATTGTGTAATTGTGCCATTTTTAGCTTGGAAAATGATGAAGAAGAAACCATCTATTTTTAATGTGGTGGCAAGTTTTTTAAGTTTAATTGGTATTGGATTTATTTCATTAAACAGCCACTTTGTAATGGGAATAGGTGATTTACTTACCGTTATAAGCAGTTTATTTTTTGCTTTACAACTAGTAATGATAGCTAAATATATAAAAGATGAAGACAGTATGTTGTTGCTTGTTGTTGAACTAGTTGTTTGTGCGATCATTTGCTGGACGGCATCATTGAGTTTTGAATTGCCGAATTACCCAACAACTATACCAAGTGGTGCGATTATTTCTATTTTGTATTTGTCTTTGATGGCGACAGGGTTAGGACAGACTTTCCAAATGATTGGTCAGAGATATACAAAACCTAGTGAGGCAGGATTGATTTTTAGTTTGGAAGCTGTTTTTGGCACAATATTCAGTGTTATTTTTTATCACGAAATAATAACTATAAATATGTATATAGGTTTTTGTTTGGTCTTTGTAGCTTTGGTAATTAGTGAAACACAACTAAAAGGACTAATTAAATGTGCTAAGAAAGTAAAAGTAAAAATGAAATTATAAATAAACAAAGATATTTTAGAATTGGTCTTCTAAAAATACCTCAATTTCATTTTTTCTATATTCTAAAGGTGTACAACCAACATGTTTTTTAAAAAGTTTGGTAAAATAGCCATTATCCACATAACCTACCTCGTAAGCAATACTTATGATAGTTTGATTGGTCGTTTGTAGAAGTTTTTTTGCTTCAAATAACCGCATTGATATAAGGTAAGAAGTAAAACTCATATTATAGGTTTGCGAAAACAAACGGGAAAAGTAAGATGGACTAAGGTTGCAAAGAGAACTTGCCGTTTCTAATTTGATATCCTTATTATAGTTATTTGTTGTAAATTCAATAGCGGGTTCTAATATGCCTATCGGTGTATTGAAAATTTCTGATGAAAAATAAGAAAGTTCGCTTATTTTTTGAACAGGTCTGCCTTGGTCGTCTATAATATAGACAGCTAGTTGCTTATGTTGGTTTTGTGCGTTTATTATCGAATTTGGTCTAGTAAAAGTGAGTTTTGACAATTTTATTCCCTCCAATTATTTTATTATGACAAAATTATACCACAATTAAACTGATTTGTCCAATTGATTATATTTTTAATAGGGTTTATAATTATATTACTAGGCGATTTAACAAAAGAGCCAAATATTATAGTAAAAAGGAGATTAGATTAAAAATGAGAAAAGCGTATATTTGTCCATCTAAGTATGTACAAGGCGAAAATGAACTTTACAATTTAGGATATTTTGTAAGATTATATGGGAAAAAGGCATTACTTATTGCTCATCCTGATGATGTTGCTCGTGTTAAAACACAATTAGATGCAACAGCAGCAAAATTCAAAGTAGAATTTGTAACTTGCGGTTTCACTGGTGAGTGTTCTCGTCAAGAAGTTGCTGTTTTGCAAAAATTAGCTAAAGATAAAAACTGTCCTGTTATTATTGGTCTTGGCGGTGGAAAAGCTATTGATACAGCGAAATGTGTAAATGCAGCTAAAAAGCGTTTGATTATTTGTCCAACTATTGCAGCTACAGATGCTCCAACTAGTCATAGTGCAGTTTTATATACACCAGAGGGTGCGTTTGATGACTATGCTTACTTTACAAGTCCAGATGTAGTACTTATCGATACAGCTATTATTGCTAAGGCTCCAACAAGATTCTTAGTAAGTGGTATGGGTGATGCTCTAAGTACATATTTTGAAGCAAGAGCAAATGTTCATAAATTTGCTAATGTAAATGCCGGATTACCTTGTGGCGCTAGAGAAAAGAAATGTCCTCCAGCAAAAGGAACTATGGCTGCTTTTGCAATGGCTACTCTATGTTATGAAACTTTACTTACTGATGGTTATAAAGCAAAGATTGCTTGTGAACAAAATATGGTTACACCAGCATTAGAAAATATTATTGAAACAAATATTCTACTAAGTGGAATTGGTTTTGAAAGTGGTGGACTTGCTGCTGCACACGCTATTCACGATGGTTTGACAGTACTTGAAGAAGCTCATCATTATTTCCACGGTGAAAAAGTTGCTTTCGGAACAATTTGCCAATTAGTTTTGGAAAATGCTGCAAGAGAAGAAATTGATGAAGTTCTTGGTTTTTGTGTAGAACTTGGATTGCCAGTTTGTTTAGCTGATTTAGATGTATTAGATATTGGCGATAGACTAATGGCTGTTGCTGAAAAAGCTTGTATTCCAGAAGAAAGTATTCACAATATGCCTTTTGATGTTACACCAGAAATGGTTGCTGCTGCAATCATTACTGCTGATAAAATAGGTTCAGAATTCAAAAACGGACTTTGCTAAGAGAAATTAAAAATTAAGATTAAAAACACAATAGCTAGGGGTAAAATCTACTCCTGGCTATCGTGGAATAAATAAATATTTAAAGGAGAAATAAGTATTGTGAAAAAAATAATGAATACTCCCGAGTCTTTTGTTTATGATATGTGTCACGGTATCGCAAAAGCTCATCCTGAACTAGAATTTGTTGAAAAATACAAAGTAGTTAAGAAAGCTAAAATCGATAAAAATAAGGTAACTTTGATTTCTGGTGGTGGCTCTGGTCACGAACCTGCTCACGCTGGTTTTGTCGGAAAAGGTATGCTTGATGCTGCTGTTTGCGGTGATGTATTTGCATCTCCAAGCCAAATTCAAGTTTATAATGCTTTGAAAATGACAAAATCTAATAAAGGTACCCTAATGATTATAAAAAATTATTCAGGTGACTGTATGAACTTTAATAGTGCAGCATCACTTGCAGCCGAAGATGGTATTAAAATCGAAGCAGTTTATGTAAATGATGATATTGCCGTTAAGGACAGTTTGTATACAGTAGGTCGTCGTGGTGTCGCTGGTACTATGTTTGTACATAAATGTGCAGGCGCTGCTGCTGAAATGGGTAAAGAATTAGCTGAAGTTAAGAGAATTGCACAAAAAGCAATTGATAATGTAAGAAGTTTTGGTTTTGCTTTTACATCTTGTACGCCTCCTGCTAAAGGAACACCTATTTTTGCTATTGGTGATGACGAAATGGAATTCGGTGTAGGAATACACGGAGAACCTGGAAGAAAAACTGAAAAAATTGATTATAAAGATGGCAAATTTTCTGACAACTTAGCGGAAAGAATTGTTGAAGATTTAATGGATGATTTGAAACTTAAAAAAGGCGAGGAAGTAGCTTTGCTAATAAACGGTTTTGGAGCAACCCCACTTCAAGAATTATATGTATTTAATAATTCAGTTACTGATGTTTTGGAAGAAAAAGGAATTGCTATTCATAAGACAGTAGTCGGCAACTTTATGACCTCTATTGATATGGCCGGTGCTTCAATAACTGTACTTAGACTTGATGATGAGTTAAGAAAAGTTATGGATTATCCTGTTAATGCACCTGCATTAACTTGGGGCGGTTCTATGGATGCAAGTGCACAAGCTGCAGTTGATGCAATGGGTGCTATTGCTAAAGCTCTTAATTTATCTCCAAATGCAATTGTTGCTTCTAATGACAAAGATGTATATGTTGAAGAAGTAGAAGAAGAAGCTGGATTTTATGAAGTAGAAGGCGAAATTGAAGTAGGCGAAACTATTAATACAGCAGCTTTTGTCGCTATAATTGATAAAATGGCCGATGTGATTATTGAAAATGAAGTTCCTTTCTGTGATGCTGACCAAATGGGCGATGGCGATTTTGGTATGAGTATTGCTAAAGGCTTCCGTGAATTGAAAAAAGAATGGACATCTCGTAAAAAAGACGATATCGGAGAATTCCTATTAAGCTGTAGTGAAATAATTATGGAATATTGCGGTGGTGCAAGTGGCCCTATTTGGGGTAGTGCATTCCGTTATGCGGGTAAATCAGTATTAGGCGTAAAGAAAGCGGGATTGACTGAATTAGCCACCCTTTTCCAAGCTGCAAATACTGGAGTATATGAAACTGGCAAAAAGAGCTTTGGAAAAGGCGCAGTAGTCGGTGACAAAACACTAGTAGACGCATTAAAGCCTTGTGCTGATTCTCTTGAAGCAAGTGCAAAAGCTGGCGTTAAATTATTGGTTGGACTTGATAAAGGTGCAAAGGCAGCAGTAGCAGGAGCAGATGCAACAAAGGCAACTGTGGCTACTTTAGGTAGAGCAGGAACAGTCGGTGAAAAATCTATTGGCTATCCTGATGCTGGGGCATATGGTCTTGGTGTTATCTTTACAGAATTATCTAAATTTATAGCAACTTTATAAAAAGTATAATGTGGGCAGAACTTTATAGGGTTTTGCCCACAAAAAAGTAATTATGTTGATTTTTGGTATGAAAAATCTAAAATTGATATATGGGTTGGGAAAGGAGAAAAAATGAATATTATTAAAAGAACCTATGGAAGGGTATTCCAAAAAGGAATGAAATTAGCAACAAATGCACTTAATTTTCACGAACCTATTTTGCTTAATGGGTTAGAAAGCATTGCTAAAATAATTAAAGAAGAAGAAAAATTAGACAGTGTACTTATAGTAACTGATGATTTTTTGCACAATAAAGCAAAATTAATTGAGGATTTGAAAAAAGATTTAGAAAAAAATGACATCAAATATGCTGTTTATGATAAAACTATTCCTAATCCTACAATAGACAATATAGAAGAAGCATTAAAAATGTACTATGACAATAAATGTCAAGGTTTTATTGCTGTAGGTGGTGGTTCACCAATGGATTGTGCTAAAGGTGTGGCTTGTAGAGTAGCAAGACCTGATAAGCAAATCCCACAAATGAAAGGTGTTCTTAAAGTCTTAAAGAAAATACCTCCATTTTTTGCCGTACCAACAACTTCAGGAACGGGCAGTGAAGCGACAATAGCTGCAGTTGTTAGTAATTCAAAGACACACGAAAAATATGCAATTAATGACCCTGTAATTATTCCTAAATATGCTGTTTTGGATCCAAAATTAACAGTTGGATTGCCAAACTTTATTACTTCCACTACAGGTATGGATGCTCTTACTCACGCAGTAGAGGCTTATATTGGCGGAAGCAATACTAAAAAGACAAAAAGAATGGCAATAAAAGCAACTAAACTAATTTTTGATAATTTAAAGAATGCGTATGATGATGGAACAAATATAGAGGCAAGAAGAAATATGCAAATAGCAGCTTATTGTGCTGGTATTGCTTTTACAAGAGCTTATGTTGGTTGCGTACATGCTATTGCCCATAGTTTAGGCGGTATGTATAGCGCACCTCACGGTGATGCTAATTCAATAGTACTTCCTTATATTCTTGATTTCTATGGAGCAAGTGCCTATAAAAAATTGGCAGAACTTGCTGATGTTGTTGACATAAAAGGAAAGGACGATGAGGAAAAAGCAAAGGCGTTTATTCAAGCAATAAGAGATATGAATTCCGCAATGAATATACCAAGTAATGTTAATGAAATAAAGAAAATTAAAGAAATTGGCGGAATTAAGGACGAAGATATACCAATAATGGCAGGAAGAGCTTATGCGGAAAGTTATCCACTTTATCCAGTACCAAAAATGATGGATAAAAAAGATTTAGAAAGAATGTATTACATTATTCAAGAAAAAGAACCTAAATAAGCTTACAAAATTTATCTAAAACAATAAAAGGTATTGACAAAATAATTGTCAGTACCTTTTTTAGTGTTAAAAAACAAATTAAAGAGAAAAAAATAAAAGACAAAAACAAATAAAAAAGTCTAAAAAAAACTAAAGAAAAACTGAAAAAAAGCATAAAAAAACACAACTTAAAAAAAAGAAGTGCTTTTTTAATTCATAATTAATTGTTGCTTAAATAAATTATTAGTTAAATAATTCTTTGTAAGCTTTACCAAACTTCAAAGCTGGTGCTTTGCAAGCAGGGATTTGTACTTTTGCGCGTGTTGCAGGATTAAAACCTTCTCTAGCTGCTTTTTCTCTTAGTTCGAAAGTACCGAAACCAGCAAGTTGAATTTTGTCTCCAGCTTTAAGTGCGTCAGTAACTACAGCAAATAGAGCTTCATAAGCTGCAGCTGCGTCTTTTTGAGATAGTGCAGATTTCTCTGCAATTGCCTTGATAAATTGACCTTTGTTCATAAATACCTCCTAAGTAATTGTATTTTATTACTTATATCATAAAACATTGAAAAACGTTTGTCAATAGCTAATTTAAAAATTCTTTATTCTTTAAAAAATAACAGCAATCTAAACTATTCCAAATTTTTCCCAATTACAACATTTTTTGTTACTGCACACACAAGTAAATAAATAGTAAATATAAAACATAAGAAAACACGCAACAAATTTTTTACTCTTGACATATTGGGTACTATATATTAATATATATATATACAATTTACTTTATATATGCGGGCACACTTTTTTTTATGTTTTAAGCATAGGTTCAAATGCCGACAAATAGAATGTATGTTGCTAAAAGAAGGAACAAAAATCGAACAACAACGATTTGTTTGTTATGTAATTAGATTTGTTAAAGGAAAGCTAAATGGAATTAAGGCAAAGACATAATGAACAAGGGGGTAAAAAAGGGGCATCAAGTATAATCTTGCTGGTTCTTTGTTTTCTTGTCTGCTTTGCTATATTTTTTGGAACTATAGATCACAATACTACATCAGAATACGCAAATGCGGCTACAGGGGTAACTGTAAGTGCTAATGTTTCACAAGGTAATACTTACGATTTGCATCCTGCTTTATATGGAAATATAAAAAATGATTTAAACTATAGTTTAACTGATTATTTAGGGTCTAGCAGTGTAAATAGTACGGTATTAAATGCTTTCGGTAATCGCTGTTTAGATAGTAGTTCTAACGATTCTAACGCTGCCGTTACTGCAATATCCAATGGAGTATCAATTCACTCTTCTACATCTTATCATCTTACAAGTGGAAATGCTTATGGTTCAATAAATGTTAGAGTACCTGAAGGGATTAGACAATTAATTAGAGCCGGATTGGTTACTAATATTACTGCAAGCTTTACAGGAAAGAACAATAATAGTGATGATCATAACTATTCTATTGGTTTTCAAATGTCCAATTCGATAGTCGTAGCAAGTAGCGGAATTAGTACTGGTAGTTCTTCAAAAATTTCAGATAGTGGGAGTACAACTACAAAGTCATCAACAATTACCGCAAGTGATAGTATTTATTTTCATATATTTACTTATGTAAAAGTAGATGGTGTTATTTGGCCTGGAGATAGACAAATAAATTGCGATTTATACAATTTTAAATTTAATGTTAATTTAATTGATTCTGTAGGAGACCCTAAAATTTATTTAGGAATAGGTTACCCTGAAACAACAGGTGCAAGTGGCAAATTGTCATCATTACAAGACCGTGTTAAATATGCTTATAGCAATAATGACTATTCCACAATGAGCGGAAGAGTAGGGCATTCCTATACGGCATTACCTTTTTATTTTAATAATCGTTCTACATCAGTAGGCGCAAGTAGTACTGACGATACGGCTGTACCTGATATATCAATAGGTAAAGGTACTGTCGGCAACTATGACGGACCAACCTGGTATTATCGGGCAAATATAAGCGAACCGGCAATTAATACCCAGATTTCTGGAGGTAGTTCTTCGAGTACGCAAGTTATTACAGTAGGATTGACAAACATTAATTCATACGGTGAAGACTGTTATTTTGAGGCATATTATTCACCTACAGCCTATCAGCTTACGCTTAAAGAGACTGATACCGGTCGACAACTAATATATTATTCAGGATGGTCGAGAGTGGAAAGTGGAAATACAACCACATTAACAAAAACAGTTTATTATGATAATAATTTCGCATTGCCTCTTGCTAATAGCATATTTAGTCCAACGGGTGGTTTTGCAGGTTGGCAAGAAACAGCAGGACCAAACATAGGAGCGACAAAAGGTGACGCCCAAACGCTACTTGGCGGAATGTTAACCGCCGATATAGTATTGGAGGCTTACTTTGCTTCGTATGCTTGTCTTAATCCGACAACAGGCGATCAATATGTAGATTACAATGACAGTGCTTCTACTAGCATAACTGCGGGAAAAGCAATTTTTGGTGTAACTTTAACCGAAGGTGGTATGCCGAATACGCATTATGGTCAATTGTTAGTAACATATAATCATTTTCAAGGTACTTATGGAAGTACTAATTTAACGGCTAAAGATTATTATTTAACTGGGGTTTATGCAAAATATGGGAATGGTCCACTTTATGGACAAACAGTTGCCGCTGTAAAAATGAGTTCTTATCAATTTAGATTTGATTATCTTTGTGGCGATTATTATATATATAGCAGTTGGGAATTACCCACTCAAAATTTTGTTACTTGTACATTTAATGCTTCTGGTGGACTAATAAGTGGAAGTAGTACTAAAGCTGTAAAGTTTTTAGGTTCGGCAGGATTGTCTTATAATACTTTTCCGGTACCGACAAGAAGTAGTTATTTATTTGTTGGTTGGTATTCTTCTACTGGTGGAAGCGGAACTAGATATGGCGATTCTAGAATATATGATGCAAATTATACAGGTATTTCTGCAAGGACATCTAATATTACTGTTTATGCGGCTTGGCAACTAACTGAAAATAAAACCAATTATTCTATTGAGTCGGATGATGTCTATTATTTTGAAGGCAGCAATAATAATAGCTCGTGGTCTTATTATAAATATGGGGCAAGTCAAACAATTACATTAGGTGCTCCAATTAAATATTATGCAGCAAAACAAAAAGTACAAATAAACGTACAAGCGGAACGTATTTATTTGCAATTAGCAAATAATGATGACGGTTCTGCTTATGCTCAATTGCTTTTGCAAGTTAATGACGTAACGAAGGTAACGTCGGCTACGGCAACTGCGGATGATGGAGATTATAGTTGGTTTACGCATCATTGGGGTGGCTGGGAAGGCAATCTTTATATGTCGAAAGATAATGGTTCTGGAACATCAGATATAACAGATAATTATACTTTTAGAATCGGTGCTCATATTTGGAATTCTAGCAAAAACGATAATTATCGTATTCAAATGACTACATATAGTGATACTTATTTTTATTATACATATAATTTCAAAGATTTAAATGATGGTAATGAAACACTTAATACTGTAACTTATAAGAAAAATGACGGGACTTCTGATTCTGAATATTATCAAGTCAAAACAAGTACTATAGTAGGTATGCCATATGCTAGTTATTGGACACGTACCGGATATAAATTTTTAGGCTGGTCTACTTCTTCAGGAAGTTCCACATTAGTAAGTACTTCAACAGTTTATATTACCGGTAATGTTATTTATTATGCGGTATGGAAAAAGAATCAATACCAGTTTAATAGTTGGGATGTGTACTTTGGACAGGATAGTAGTGACTTTATAGCTAAAGTGCGAGCCCCGGTAGCTTGGGAATATGGAGCTGCCGCAATAACACTTGCAGCCCTTAATGATAAGGCAGGTGGAACAATTGTAGGGCATGAAGACTCGACTACTGCTAATAATCCAACTACTGGATTTAATATTAGCAATTGGTATTCGGCAGAAGCGTGTACAGGTACAGCAATATCAACAATCAGTGGCGTTAGTATGTCTACTGGTTACTTAAAACATACCTTAAATTATTCATCAGTAATTTCTACTAATTCAGCTCCTAGCGTAGGCTATGGTGGTGCATTAACGATTGATGATTATATAAATATAACAAAACCTAACGAAGATTCAGAATATATACTAACTTGGAATAAAAGCGGACAAGATTATGCGTTTATATTCCCTGATGCGCATGCGGATTATGCACATACTTTATTTGAAGTAATAGAGAGCGGAACCTACAACCCGAAAGTTAGTACTAGTATGATAATTAATGGTGGGCACGCAAGTAGTGGTAATACAATTTATTCATCAACCGATCAAACGGGAATAACTATAAACGCCACAATTACACCGATAAGCCTTAATGTCGTTATTGAAAACGATAGTATGATTTATTCGGGAAATGCCTATTCATTGGAGAGTTTAGTAGAATTAGATCCACTAAGTAACTCTGCTATATTTGATGAAGAACATGATAATGCTTTATCTTGGTATGGTAATATGTTAGGTATACGATCAGGAAGAGAGGGCACGGGACTTATAGTTAGTTCGGGTAGTACGAGTTATACAAGCGAATATAGTGCATTTGGAACAGGTGATGTAGGTTATGTAAATACTATTAAAAATGTTGGTTCATATACTATAGCCGGGTTACAGCTTTCAAAAACAGGTTCAATAAATAAAAATCTTAATTATGTTTGGGAATTAATGAAAAATACGGATCACCCACAAAACTTAATTACGGACAATTTTAGCATAAATATAATTCGCAAAAATGCAACAATTTATATAAATGATTATGTAAAAGATTTTGGTAATCCAGAGCCAACAAGGTCACAAGAATTTATATTACCGCATCAAGTTCAGGAAATGCCTACAGTTTGGATTGTTAACATAGATGGTATGAGTACTTTAGACCAAAATTTATCAGGAGCGGTTAATTTTTGTGATGCTCCGCTAACTAGGACGGCAGGAGAAACAGTAGGAGAATATAATGTTAGTTTTGATTTAGCTCAAGTATCAGATATCTATATTAATAATTACACCATTGCCGTATTGGGCTTTAAACAATTACAAGCAACAGAGCATACTTATGATAGTATTAGCGGTTCCGGTTTATTATTAAAATACACATTTAATAATCATTATAAAATTGATGTTGCATCAGTTGGTATCAACTGGGCAGGTAGTGGCGGTACATTTACTGGCAGTTCTATCGGATATGCAGCTACATTTACCGACTTAAAGGCAAGTGATACTTTTGGTTTGGAAGTTTATGCAGATGCTGGATGTACTAAATTATTAAAAGTAGTAACTTTAGATAGTCGTTCGGTTAATATAAAACAAATACTTGCAGGTGTTTACTCCGCGCAAGTTTATTTAAACATATCGCCTATTTATTCCGGGTCAGATATTATTGGATATGAAAAAATAAATTCAGCACATACAATAAGCAACTATGTATTCAAAAGCGGAACAACAACGACTTGTGGCTGGACTATTTCGGCTAAAGGACTAACAGCGACATTCAGTAATTATTTTGCTAGTGGTACTTCTTATGTCTATAATAAAGAAAGAATGGGCAAAAAGATGAATATTAGCGGAATAGCTAGTGGCGATACAGTAGCTTTTGCAACAACAGCACTAACAAGTGGTGCAAGTTATTATGGTACAAATTCCGGAGGAAGTGCAATAACATTAAATGCGTCTACTCATTTTAGTGGTAGTACTGATTATTATTTCTTAGCTAATAATGCGACCTTATCAAGATATGATATTAGTTTAACGGGTGCTATAAGTGGCACAAAAACATATAATTCAGTTGCCGATAGCGGAATTAGCAATAATGGCTGGTTTGGTACGGCTTCTTCAAGCAACTATTCAGGTGAGTTGCTTTCTAACTTTACAATTAGCAGAAGAACCGTTTCCGTAACTTGGTTCCGTTCGGATAGCTTAACTTCATCAGTTAGTGTTAATCAATTGGGCGAAGATGGATTCTTGTATGAAACGGGTGTAAATAAAGGTATGCTAGCTACTCTAGGCAATATGATTGCTAGTGATATTCCTGCTTTTATTGGACAAATCGGTTCTACAAATATAAATGTATCAAAGACAAACACATCAACAACACAATTGGATATACAATTATATGCTGACCACGTAGGAACTTATACTTGTCATATAGGTCTTGCTAGTGGAGTGAGTGTAAACGATAACTATGTAGTAGAGACAAACAGTATCCAATTTGAAATTTATATAAATCAAGTTCATATTACTAAGTGGAGAGCTACCCCGGGAACTCTTACCGCAAATGCAGTTTACTTTACGGATATAGGGTCTGGTTTTAGTTTAAATGTAACTTACAATGCACTAACTTGGACGTTTGAAATGTATGAAGCTGTTGATATGGTTAATAGAACTTATGCACTAGTTCCGACCACAGGGCAATTAAATTTAGATATTTTAGGCACAAGAACTTATGCGGGCAATACTGGTATGAAAGCACAGAATTATAGTATGACAGTAAGCTTGCCAAGTGAATCTAACTTTAGCATTACTAATGGTAGTAGTGTTAGTTTTACTATTAATAAAAAGCAAATTAGTATAGATAGTGGGGATTGGATAAATTATTTTGAAAATGGAACAGAATTTATTTATAATGGTACATCTTTAGGTAAAAAAGTAGTTTTAAGCGATAATAATTTCCCAAATAGTTGTGATATTTATAGTGTAGATAAGGAAGTTTTCCAATTCGTACCTACCTTTACTACTCATCCAACGAATGATAATGGTCACTATATACAAGGTTATCAAGCCTTTGCAGGAATTCAACAAGGGAATTATACAGTATCATTGTCACTTACAGGTACTAGTAGTTATTCGCTTTCGGGCACAACAACGGCAAGTTGGACGATAGCAAAAAGAGCAATAACAGCTAGTTTTAGCGGACAAAGTACAACTCTTACATATTCTGGTGATTTGCAAAACATTGCGTTACTTACAATTTCTAATGCAATAGGTGGCGAAACTATAAGTTTAATAAATAGTGTCGTATCTGAATATATAGGAACTTCAAATAATATTTTAGGAAGTGGAATAACTCCAACTAGTAATCTTGCACTAACTTCGGCAGGCACGACAAGAACGCAACAATATAAAGCAGCAAAATCGGGTGAATATTCCATCGGAATAAGTCTAAATAGCACTATGACGAATTACACTATGACAAGTGTTAATATAAGTGATAGACAAATAGGCAAAAAATCATTGGTTGTTACTTGGACAGGAAGCAATACAATTATTTATGATGGCACAAATCACGGAATTACGGCAAAATTGGCGGGGCTAGTAGGCGGAGATAATGCAAAATTAACCACAACGAGTGATTTTGAAACCAATGGAATTACGAGCAATGTTACTTTATGTATAAATTCAACTAATTATAACTATACATCTATAAATGTCGGCAGTTATAGTGCGAGTGCAGTTAGTCTATATGAAATTACAAACGGAAGCTATATAGATGTTAATAATTATACATTATCCCAAACAGGGGCAAGAACTTATACTATAACAAAGCGTCCATTAACAACGGCGTGGACAGGGCAAAGTACCCCACTTAATTATAATGGCAGCTTGCAACCAATAGCTACACTTACAGTTAGTAATTTAGTTAGTGGGGATAGCATATCGCTTATAAATAGTACATTAGCTGAATATTATGCAACAACAACAGCTATGGCAAATAGTGGAATTAGTCCAACTGCTACCTTAAATTTAGTAGCAAATAGTAGCGGAATTGCTTCACAAGTTTATAATGCGGCAAAAGCGGGTTATTATACTATTACTATTGGACTTGGAACAGGTACAAGCAACTATGACTGGAACACAACACCAGCAAATAAGGTATTAACAATTACAGATAGACCAATTACCAAAACTAATGTGGTTGCTACTTGGACAGGTAATGATACTATTAATTATGATGGTGATACACACAATTTAACTATTAATTTAAGTGGTATTGTTGGGAATGAGAAAATAAAACTTAATGTAACAAGTAATTTTGCTACCAATGGAATAGTTAGTAATACTACGCTATGTAATAACGGGAATTATTTATTTGGTGCAAAAGATTATAATGCAACAGCATATTCAGCAACACTAAACTCAATTAATTCAGTAATAGCGGGAACTGGGGATACTTATCAAGATATTAACAATTATTCTTTGGTACAAACAGGAACGCATACCTATACAATTAACAAAAGACCTCTTACTGGTGCCTTTAGTAGTGGTTCTCTTACATATAACGGAAGTTTGCAAGGGATTGTGCTAACTATTAATAATATGGTAAGTAGTGAGACGTTATCTCTTACTAATTCCGCAAATGCTTATACAGATAGTAGTAAAACAGTTTCTTTAGAAGAAAGTGGATTAACACCAATAGGCAATACATTAAGTTTGGCAAGCGGAAGTACAACAAGAATCCAAAATTATTTGGCTATAAAATCAGGTTATTACGAAATAGCAGTAGTGCTTAATAATATGAATAACTATTTATTAACTAGTATATCTACTAATTTTGCAATAGACAAAAAAGTACTAACAGCTTCTTGGGCTTCAATTTCTACAAAATCGTATAACGGGAATTCTAATGAAGTAGCAAAAATAAATATAGCAGGTGCAATAGCAAATGAAGATATAACCCTTAACAACAGTTACGCTTCTTATTATTATGGCACGTCAACGACTATGAATAATAGCGGGCTTTCTCCGAATTCTAGTACTTATACCTTAAATAATGATACAACCTCAAGAGAGCAATCATATTATACTTATAAATCCGGTAATTATTCAATTAGTATTGGTCTTAATAGTGCTATGACAAATTACACCTTACAAGGTACTTTTACAAATAGTTTTTCTGTTTATAGAAGTATGTTATTAATTAAGTGGCAAAACTCGCAAGATGGAAATCTTGTAATAAGCGGAACGAGCAACCCAGTTGCTAGTTACAACTATACTTATGATTCTACCAATATTGGTGTAAAAGCAACAGTAAGTGGAGTAGTTGGAGCTGAAAAAATAACATTTACTATGCCGAATAATAATTATGACATAAAAGGTATTGTAGGAGATGTAACAAAGGTTGTAAATGCAACTTATGCGTTTAGAAGTAATGATGCAGGAACATACGAAGTAGGAATAAGTGCAATAAATTCTGTAGAAGGTGGGACATATTGCGATGTTAAGAATTACGCATTTGATAATCGCACTCATTTAGCGTTAACCGACACGGGTTATGAATTTATAACTACAAATAGTACATATGTAGAAAATATCAGAGTAAAAACAATAATAGACAAAAAGACTATTACCGCGGTAATAAGCAGTAATGCTGGCCTAACTTATAATGGAGCAAGACAAGTTGGTGCTAATTTAGATGTACAAGGTATGGTAAATAGTGAAACTATTACTTTTAATAATAATTTTGAGCAAAAAATTGTAGATGGTGGAGCTAATTTAACAAACAGTGGAGCTATTCCTAATGTAGCAAGCTTTGTGTTGACTTCAAATGTAAGCGGATTATGTAATCAAGATTTTAGTTCGGCAAAAGCTGGATATTATAAAGTTACCGTAAGTCCTAGCGGGCTTAATAACTATAAATTCACGACTGATGGAATTAATGAAATAAGTAGCTTGACTACAAATTGGACAATTGGAAAAAGACAAATTAGTGTAGTTTGGACAGAAAGTGGTTCGATAGCTTATGATGGTGCTTATCACGGCGTTAATGCCAATATTAGCAATATTCAAGGTACGGATAAAGTATTATTTAATGTTAGCTATCCAGATGGTTTTGCAAGTTATGCAAATGCACAAATAGTTGATAAAACTACGGCTACAACCAATGGTAATTGGACATTCACTTCTAAAAATTATAATTCAAATAGCTATAAAGTACTATTAAGTAGTATTTATAGTGTTACTATTGGCGATTTTGCCGATACCAACAATTATACCCTATCACAAAGCGGTGACACAGTTTATACCATTACAAAGAGAGCACTTACAGCTAGCTTTTCTAATAATACAGCTATAATTACTTATAATGGTAGCGTGCAAGATATAGCAACTCTAACAATAAACAATATTGTTGCTGGTGAAAATATCAAATTTGGGAATAATGCAAAAGCGGAAATTTTTGGAACGACTACTGTTATGTCAGGTAGCGGACTAAATCCTACAAGCGATATTACTTTATTAGCAAACGGTAGCGGAATAGCTACGCAAGTATTCAAAGCAGGTAAAGCTGGATATTATACTGCAACAATTAATTTAGATAGCACAATGCTAAACTATTCTATGTCTAATGTCGCAATAACCGATAGAGAAGTGCAAAAGGCAGAAGTAGTTGCTAGCTGGGATAGTAATGTATCTACTATATATAATAGTAATACCCAAAATAAAGTTGTTACCATTAGTGGAATACAAGGTAGTGACAAATTAAAACTTACAATAAATAGTACATTTACTACTAATGATATAATTAGCAATACAACTGAAGTTATTAACGGAAATTATAATTTTAGTGCAAATCAAGCAAGCGCTGTTAGTTATGTAGCAAATATTACAAACATAATGGCAGTAACTACTGGATTATATGCAGATGTTAATAACTATATATTGACACAAAGCGGTACGAACAGTTATTTGATAAACAAAAGACCGTTAAGTATTTCTTGGACAAACGATGTTGATAAAACATATACAGGGGCATTGCAAGAAATAACTTCTATAAATATTAGTAATGCAGTAGCAGGCGAAAGTATTAATTTATCAAGTGCTATTACTCCTAAATATATTGGGACAAGTACAAATATTCTAAATAGTGGTATTACCCCAACAGGCAATATAAGTCTTAGTGATGCAAGCACCACAAGAACGCAAGCTTATAGTTCGGCAAAAGCGGGTGATTATACCATAATAGTTAGTCTTAATAATATGAATAATTATTGTTTTGATATAGGAGCAGATACCACAAAAATATTGCATATAATGCCAAAACAAACTATATTTGAATGGCAAGTTAGAGAAAGCAGTACAAAATTCTTAGTTTTGGGTGGGAATGTAGTTAATTTTAACACCACTTATACAGGAACGAATCAAGGTATTAACTTAAAAGTAACAGGAATAGTAGGAACAGAAAAAATTATTGTAAGTACCCCAATTTGTACATATCCAAGTAAAAATTTAACTGGAGATGGAACACAAATAAGTAACAATAGCGAATATTACTTTACTGCAAAAGATGTAAACGGAGTAGGCTATGAAACTTATGTTGGTGGCATTGTCGATTCTATGGGTGGTGTATATTCAGATAAAAACAACTATCTATTTGATAAAAACAGCAATTATTATTTAGAAAGTGACAGTAACTATCAATTAATTATTGCTGATGATGCAAATCTAGCTAATATTCGTATAAAGACAACTATCGACCCTAAAAAATTAACAGTAAGTTGGATAGGAAATGATAGTATCGTTTATAATGCAACTAAATTAGGAAAAACTTTACAAGTTATTGGTGCAGTTACTTCCGATGATATAGATTTAACAAGTGTAGTAAGTGCGAAAGTAAGTGATGGTGGAGCAGCACTAAGTGATAGTGGGCTTAATCCAACTGAAGCAATAATAACACTTCCGAGTGGAGATACATCAAGGACTAAGGACTATACAGCAAATAAGGCTGGATATTATACAGCAAGTATATCACTTAATACTCAAGATTATGTATTAACTACTGACGGTACAAATGTAGTTACTGAAGTAGCTACCAGTTGGACAATAACTAAGAGAAGTATACATATAGATTGGATAGGCGGTAATGCGTCAAGTGTATATGATGGACTTGCTCATAATGTAACTATTAGGCTTAGTGGTATTCAAGGCGGTGATTATGTTTCTTTTGCAGCAACCACCAATTATGAAGTTGTTAACGATTTTAACGCAATAACTAATGGCGATTATTTGGTTGCTAGTACGAATGTCGGTATATATAAAGTTACCGATATGGTAATTACTGATGCAACAGGATATCTATTTAGTAGTAAAGATAATTATACTTTAGATAAAAATTTAGGTACAGATGCAATAAATACAAAATATGAAATAAATAAAAGACTACTAAAAGCAAGTTTTTCAGTAGTTGACATTTCTTATACGGGTTCTGCACAAGGTAGCACATTTACTATAATAAATGCAGTTATGACAGATGATATAAACATAACTAGTACATTTAATGCTTATGTATCAAATGGTGGTGATGCCCTTATCGGAAGCGGACTAACACCAAGTGCAAACTTGCTAACTTTAGAAGATGGTAACACAACAAGAACCCAAAATTATAATGCATATAAAGCTGGTTATTATACCGTTGAGATAGCACTTGATGGTATGGACAATTATAATTTAAGTGTTGATGGAATCCATACTGTAGCTAATGCAAGTACAGCATTTACCATAAAGAAAGCAATTGTAGTATTAGCATTTTCCGGTAGCGGAACTTGTGCTTATGATGGAACTTCTCACGGAGTAAATTTAGCAATTTCAGGAATTAGAAATAACGAAAAACTAAGTTTTTCTACAAGTAGTACAAACCCTTATCAAACTCTAGGAATAGTCAATAATGGCTCGGCAATAGTTGATAATGGAACAGTATATTTTAATTCTATTGATGCAAATGCAAATTCATATAATGTAAGTATTACAGGAATAACAGATATAACAGTAGGCACATATAGCAGTATAGATAATTATACAATAAGCGTGTCGGGAAGTAGCGGATATACAATAACAAAGAGAGCACTAACTGTTATTTGGACAACTGCAAGTGGAATTATTTATAATGGAGAAAATCAAGGTATAGAAGTTACTATAGGTAATAAAGTTTTAAGTGATGAAATAGAAGTAAATATAACGAAATCAGCTAATATAGTTTTGCCTTTAGGCGATACACTATTAATAAACAGCGGGTCAACTTCGCAAGTAACTAATTTCCGTGGAAAAGTGGCAGATAGTTATGCGGTTGCTATTTCAGGAATCACTAGCCATAACAATGGCAGCAACAACTATTTATTATCAGTTAATAGTGGAGTTTTTGAAATATCCAAAAAAGTAATTGAAATAACTTGGACTACTGATAGCAATACTCCTGCTTTTAGCGGATTTGATGTTGAATATAGTGGAAGTACAAGAAATATTTATGCTTCGGTAAATCCAACATCACTAATTAGTGGAGATACCGCAAATATTACTCCAAATAGTTTTGCAGGTATTGATGTCGGTACATATACAGCGGTAGTAAGTAGTATAGATAATAGCAATTATTGTTTGCCTACTATTAGCACAAAGCAGTGGCATATTACTCCAAAAACAATTACTGCTAGTTGGCAAATAGCTAATGCAAATTATCAAGGCGAAGTTATTAACCTTGCTACATTAAAACTAACAGGTATAGCAATTGGCGATATAGTAGGTTTGGTAAATACAACGATTGCAAAACAAATAGGAACCTCTTCAATAATCAATAATAGTGGTGCAAGTCCAGTTAGTGGAAGTACTATTGGAATAAATTGTACCGAAGGTAGCCCAATTCCTGAATATAATTTTGGTGGAGTAAGGACAGCCGATTATACAACAACTATTGCAATGTCTAGCAACGTAACGACCTATCCAAACAATGCAAACTACACATTAATAGGCGACCTAACAGGAACCTATACAATAGGAAAAGCAACAATAACGATAACTTGGACTCCAAATGCAAGCAATAATATAGAATATGATGGAAATAATTATGGCGTAACCGCTACAATAACAGGAATTCAAAATTCTGAATTAATAGTCCTAATCATTGCATCAGATAATTATGCAAATAAAGGTATTGTAAGTAATTCTACACAAGTAAGTAATTCAAGTTATATATTTACCTCTGTATTTGCAAGTAATTATTCTATAGCGGGTATAAGCATAGCATCGGTAACTTATTCGGGTAGTAGTAATGTATCTACAAGAGCATCTATATCGGTACTTAACTATGATATTAATGCAAATGAAGGCAATACCGGATTTACAATAGCAAAACGCATAGTAACTATAAGTAGTTGGGATTATAGTATACCTTTTGTTTATGATGGAACGACTAAGACAGTAAATGCAACTGTAGGGAATACAGTAGGGGCTGATTTGGTTAGCTTTACTTATCTAACAGATGCAACAAACAAAAAAGTTCGTTCGGCATCAAATGCTGATATTTATACTGCTGTAGTTAGCGGTTGTAATCCTAGCACTAATTATAGAATAGCTAATTCTGGAGATAGTGGCTATACAGCAACTGATTGGGAATTAAATTGGCAAATAGATAAACGTAATCTAAGCGTGGCTTGGACAACTGCTGTTGGACTTGTTTATACCGCAGGCGAGCAAGGAATATTTGTAAACATAACTAATATTGTTAAGACTGATGTTATTGGTATAAACTTTACTAGCAATGGTACTTCTCCAGTTGGCGACACACTACAAACAACGGGAACAACAACCTCACTATCGGTAGCGTTTAACGGTATAAATGCAAGTACTTATAATTCTAGCTTGACTGCCCTAACTACACTAAATAACGGTAACAAAAATTATAATTTGCCTATTAATAACGGTACTTTTACAATTGCACCTAAAGAGGTTGGGTTTGACTGGGATTATTCAGGAACGCCATTCGAATACTTCTTTGGTAATTGGACTATTAATGTAACGAATATAACGGGTATAGTTGATAGCGTTACTTTAGGCGTAACATATGCTGACCATACATTAGATAGATATATAATAGGAGCAACTGTATATAACGATTATGTAGTAGGCTCTAACACCGCATCAGAAGCGAATACTTATACTGCAATAGTTAATGGACTAACAGGAACTGGACACGAAAACTATAAATTGCCAACAGAAGAATATGCACAAAAGGTTTGGCTTATAGCAAAAAGAGCAGTAAATATTAGTTGGAACGAGCCTAATCTAACTTATAATTCTTTTGGACAAGGGTTGACGGTAACGCTTAGTAATATAGTAAGTGGCGATGGAATCGGTTTTGTTGCTAACATTAGTGGATTATCAACGGCTGGAAGTGTATTTAGTTTGGAAGGTCTTAAATTTACATACGATACTTCATCAAGTGATAGCGGTTATGACACTTATGTATATGGGTTTAATCAAACTACAAATGCAGGTAGCTATACGGTGCTAATTGTAGGTGTAGATGCTGACTATAATATGGCGGGCAACTACTATATTTTGGCGGAGAATAATCAAAAATCTTACACAATTCAACAAAAGGAAGCTACATTTAATTGGGTAAAAGATGGACTAGGTTGGACAGATTATACTACAGAATACAATGGCAATAGCAGAACAGTTATTCCAGAAATTGCCGATGGCGTTGTTTGTAGTGGAGATACAGCAAATATTACCTATGCAGGTTATGTTGGAACAAATGCAGGGAATTACACAACTTCAGTAAGTAGCATAAGCAATAAAAACTATAAACTTGGGGCAATAGTTACTAAAAATTGGACAATAACAAAGAGAATAATTGGCATAGAATGGTTCTATGGTGCTACCGATTTAGACAGTGCAACAATTAGATATAACGGGACAATGCATACAGTTACAGCAGTAGCTACAAATGTAGTTATTGGGCAAGATGTTAGTTTCACACTAACGAATAATGCATTTATTAGTAAAGGAACATATATTGCAAAAGCAACCATAGCACAAGTAAATAGTGACAATTACGCATTTGATAATTTGAATACGCAATTTGTGGATAAAGCTTGGGAAATACTTGCTAGAATAGTAAGCAGTAGTGATGTTGATTGGGGCACAACAAGTTTTGAATATGACCATAATGAGAAAGAAGTAGTCGCTACAATTATTAACAAAATTGGTGGAGATACCTTACTTATAGGTTATCAAAATGTCGGCAACGATACTAATAAAGCAACCAATAAAGGCACTTATAATGCGATAATAACCAGTTTAGGGAATGCAAATTATGAAATTTCGGGCATTCTTAGTAAACAATGGGTTATTACCCCTAAATTATTAACAGTAAGTTTTACAACAGGAACATACACTTATGATGGTAATTTACACGGAATTACACTAACAATTAGCGGAATAGTTGCTGATGATAATATCAAGTTTAATTATCTAACAACAGGAACTTATCCAAATATAAGCGAACTTGAATATAGCGGTTCTACTGGGATTCTTACTCAAACTTTTGGTGCAGTGAAAGCAAATGCAATAGATTATACCGCATCGGTAGAAAGTGTAACTGATTATAATGAGGGCGATGAAAACTATACACTATTAGTAAATAGTGGTAAATGGAAGATAAATAAAGCAATAATTAATCTTAGTTGGAGTTTAATAGATACTAATTCAGGTACTTATGATGGTACAAGTCAAGGCGTTAAGGTAAATGTAAGTGGAATAGTAAGTGAAGAAAAAGTAGCGTTTGTAACAAGCAATACTTTTGCACAAACTACTTTGCCAATAATTGATTGTGGAAATGGACAATATACATTTACTTCAATAAACAGTGGCAATTATGGAGCTTCAATAAATGCAATATCGGCAGTTAGTACTACGGTATCTCATCCTAATGCAAGCGAAGCAGTTATCGGAAATTATACTATAGCTACAAGTGGAATAAATACACATAGTATAAATCAAAGACAAGTAGAATTTGTATGGACTGATTTTGAAGACAATGGAGCAACAACTGATAGCACTTGGATATATGATAAATTAGCACATGGTAGAAAAGTTAATATAAATAATATTTTAAGCATTGATGCAACGGCTATTGAGTTTGGTTATAGCAACGGGGGTAGTAACACTCCTAGTAAGGCATTATTTACCGAATATGATATAAGCGGAACAATGTTTAGGGAAGTAGGATATACATTTACTTCTGTAGATTATAAGAGTATCGACTATACTTCGGGAATAAACAGTATAACTACGAATCCAAATAATAACTATTGTTTATCATCGGTAAACCGTTATGAAGAATGGGATATAAATAAGAGATTACTTACAGTTAGTTGGGCTTATGATACGACTAATGGTGCACCAATAGGAAATGTTTGGACTTATGACAAGCAAGAACACGGCGTTATCCTATCAATAGATAATATAGTTAGTGGAGATACGCCTACATTTAGTATAAATAACACAGGAAGTAATCCAGCATTTGGCGATTCTATATTTACAGCTACTTCAAGTGGCACTTCAACTTATCAAACCACACAATTATTTGTAGCTGTAAACCATAGTGCAAGTGCTTATTTGGCAAGTCTAAGTGGGGTTACTAACAACAATTATCAATTGCCTACAGCAGGACTTACTAAAGATTGGATAATAAATCAAAAATTAGTGTCATTAAGTTATTTATTGGATGGTGCAAGTATAACAAGTACAATATATGATAGGACAGAACATATAGTAAGTGCAGTAGTTACTGGGCTTATTTCTGGTGATGAAACAACAATTAATTTAATTAATAATCTAGCTACGAATGTAAATACTTATCAAGCTAGTGCAACTTCTCTAAGCAATACAAATTATAAATTGCCAACATCAACTACTTTTGATTATGAAATAACAAAAAGAGACATAGCCGCAGTACTTAATAATACAGACATAGAATATAAAGCAAGTAAAATATTAAGTAGTGATTTGGATATTGAATTCAGCAATGTAGTTCTTGGCGATACGATTAGCTATACTACTAATGTAGAAACTGTAGATAAAATAAATATTGGCGATTATACTTTCCAAGTTGCTATTACAGAAAGCAATTATAACTTAACGAATGCAGTTACTGATATAGACTTTAGCATAACTCCATTTATTATAAATAAATCAAGTTTATCTTGGGAGTATGTAAAAAAAGACAGTTCACAAGTTGAAACAGCAAGAACAAATATAGATTGGCCACCAACGGTAGGCTTTGAAACTGGTGTATATCATAACTTTGAAGCAAGCACAGCGGGTGTGTTCAGTACAGCAGGAGTTAGTTTTGGCTATACCTACTTTGGTTTTTGTACTTGCGGACAATATTACCCAACTTCGACTAATTATCCTTCAGATACGTATACCTTTGATATATCTCATCAATGGTGGAGTAGAAAAGGCAATAATGATTGGAAAGCTTGGTATGATTATGGTCCAAATCACGCAGGAACTTATTTTGTAGTATTAGATATTCAAGGTATAAATGCAGGCAATTTCGAATTTGATGAAAATGATGATGGTTATGATGACACCGCTTATTTTAGCGATAATCTTGATGGAACTTTTGCATTGGTATATCCAAACAGTTCAACCGAAATAGCAGATGTTCCTAGTGGTGAAAATTATGTGCTTAAATTCAATGTGGCACAAACTCCGGGTGGGTTCGTAGTAGGAACAGATGATTTTACAAAAACATTTGATGGATTAGTATTTAAAGATACTCCTACATTGCAAGGTTATGACCCTGAAGATATGACAGTTTATATTGATAATATCCAATACACTTATGCACAGTATCAAGCACAAGTTATTACTAGAGAAGCAAAAGAAAACGCATACAATCTAAAATTTACAGTAGCGGGTGGCGGAACAAATACTTGCGATAATATAGGCGGTACTTCGCAAACGGTAGAATGGACACTTACTGTTAATAAGAGAAAACTAATAATTACCAATACCGCAACGGTAAGTTGGACAAAAACTTACGATACAACGGATAGCTATACGGAATATTCGATAGCAGCAAAAGATGATGTTTCATCTCCTCCTACAGGTATTGTAGTTACTAACAATGTAACAGTAACTGCCAATTATGCTACACCAAATGCGGGTATATTAGATATAATATTCACACTAACTGGTGTCGATTATAAAGATTATTTCTTTGAAATAACAGGGGATAATGACAATACAACGACAAATACAGTAAGTGGCGAAATAGAAAAGCAAGTTATTGCCATAACAAGCAGTGATTTTAATAAGGTTTATAACAAAACAAATGCTTTTAGTAATTATGCAATAACTACAGGTAGCATACTAACGGAAGCACCAGTAACAGTAAGTGCAAGTTACTTTGCTGTTGGGGCAGGAAATACTACAATTAATTTTGTTGTTAGTGGAAGTGCTACATATGTGCCAAATTATACAATGACAATTAATGGTAGCGTAGAAGATACCTTCAGTACAGCAGCTATTATATATAGAAAGGGAATAACAATAGATACTTCCATAACTTCAAAAGTTTATGATAGTACCGATACAGTAAACTTCAGTTATAATAGTTCGGCTATAATATACGGAGATATTCTTAATATTACAGGCACTTATGATAATCAGCACGCAGGCACAAGCAAAGTAATTATTTATAGCTTGGGCGTTACGACCGATGCTGCAAATTATAAATTTGGTGCAGATGGTACAGATTTAGAACCAACTAAAGCAACTATCACACTAAGTAACGGTGTTATTCAAAGAAGAACACTAACACTTATTTGGGTAGATGATAGAGCAAGTGAAATTTATAATAATTCAGTTCAAGTAGTTACCCTAACTATTAAAAATATAGTAGTTGGCGATATTTTGGACGGAATTTCCGATGTAGGCGTAAACAGTTCTAGTTATGACAATGTGGGTGTTAGCGTATTTGACACAACTTATACATATGCAAATACAGTAGCAAGCAGCTATCATAAAGAAATAGCTACTACAAATGCCGATTATGTAATATTAGCAAACAGCATAAATGATTGGGAAATCAAGCAAAGAGGCATAGTAATTAATTGGAGTACTGATGCATTGGGCGCTTGGAGTGAAGATTTTGAAACAGTTTATAACAAACAAACAAGGACTTTAACTTGTGAAATAGCCAAAATTCAGGGTGTTACCGAATCCGGATTGGTATTAAACGACAATCTTAATGAAGCAACAACAAATACAAGTGCATTAAATGTTGGCGATTATCAAGCTACTTTTGTTATTAATAATAGTAACTATTATATAGATAGCGGAGCAAATAGGTCTTGGAGTATAGAAAAAGCAACAATAACAGGAAAAACTATTGCGGACTTAAATGTAGATTATAATGGATTTGCTCAAACTATTGATGTTGACAACACGAGTAGTTATGGCGATGTATTGACAATCGATTATACAATTACTCCTTTTAGTGGTACTACTATAGTTGGAAATGGAGCTAAAGATGTTCATATTTATAATAGTGCAGTATCTTATTATATTATTACTGCTACTCTTACTAATTCCAATTATTATGATTATAATGTACCAAATGAAGCAGAAAGTATTAGATACAATGCAAAACTAACAATAAATCCAGTAGATATAACTAATTTATCTATTTCAAGTAGAAATGTGGATTATGATGCAGAAATTCAATATTTATATATAAATGAAGTTGCAAATCATAGTATAACTTCAACAACGACGCAAATCGGTGTCGATACAGTAAATATAGAATATAATATTTCAACACTTAATGGCACTATAGAAAGTGGTGTAAATAATGGTGCTAAAAATGTAGGTACTTATACAATAAATGTAAAAGTAGGAGAAAGTAATACAAACTATAACAGCTTTAGTAAAGATGTAATTCTTACTATTACGCCTGCTGATATTCTTAATAACTTAGGCGAACTAATTGCACTTGATAGTATCAATAAGATAGAAGATTATAATTGTTTAGCTCACAGCTTAGAAGTTAGTGCAACTGATGGCGATAGTACACAGTTTTATGCCCTTGATAATGCGGTTATTTCCATAAGCTATACAATTAATAATGAAAGTGGAAATTCTGCCATTAATGCAGGCGATTATAGAATAGTTGCTACCATTGTTGCAAAGATTTCCGGAATAGCTACAGATAATTATGTACCACAAGAACTTGTAGGCAATTTAACAATAAACAAAGCAACTATTTATAGTGTAGATAATGATGATACATTATATATAGTAGGGGCAAGCATTGATTATAATAATAAAAATAGATATCTAAATGTAAATACAGTTAATGCAGCCAAAATTGAAGCAGCAAAATTATCAAATATCAACATTTATCCAAAAGATTCTTTAGGATATACTGTTGGTAATGATATTGCTGAAATAACTTATACATATATTTATACAGCAGAAAGCGAAGAGCCAGTAGCAGTAGCAAGTGCATTACACGCAGGAAGCTATCAAGTAAGTGCGGTAATAAAGAACAACAACTATGATGATTTGATACTAGCTAGTGTAGAACTTGTTATAAATCCTATCGATATAGAAAATGTATATCTAAACTTGCCTGACCTTATGGAAAACCCTGACCATAGTAACCAAAGACATTATGATTATACAAATAGTTATTATTCAATTGGTGTATCCAGAGATGCAGGAGCAATAAATACTACCATAATTGATAGAATAACACTTACTATAGGCGGAGAGAATACTTCTGATATAGCTGATGTTAGTTATGCTTACCAATATAAATTACCTGATGGCACTGTATTCGGAGCAGAAACTGAATTTAATAACAGTACTGCCAAAAATGCAGGTAGTTATTACATTATAGCTACAATTGCTCCAAGTGGTGAGTCAAGTAAAGACTATAATACAAAACAATTAAACAATACTATGATAATTGCTAGAGTAGATATAACTTCACTTCACGCAAACGATAGTAATACAGTTTATGATGGTGTAGCTAAAGAGTTTGCACTTGCAAGCAATTCTACACAATTTGATGAAGTAGTAAATATTAGATATGCAGTAATTACGGATTCAGGTGCAACTGATGATATTACAATAACCGATAACGACAAAGTAACAATGCTTAATGCGGATGGTTATAATATTTTTGCATACATAAATGAAACATCTTGCGGAAGCTATAACAATAACTATTTTGCAAAAACCGTAATAGGAAGAGTAACAATAGCAAAAGCAACCATATATGGAGTATCGTACACGAATACGGCAATAGATTATGATGGTAATAAGTATTATTTGGTTGTAAAAACTCCAACGAATACAAACGCTACCACAACTGTTGCACCTAGTGCAAATATTGATATTAGCCCTTCTACAAATACAAGTTTTGTAGAAAGTGCTACAATAAGTTATCTTCAAGGTGGTTTGGACTTTACTGGTGCTACACACGCAGGGAGTTATATAATTAATGCTAAATGTGAAAATGCAAATTATAATAATTTTGAGGCTACCGCTACACTAACAATAAATAAGGTTGATATGTGGGCAACTGTTAGCGGGCAAGAAGCGGTAACAAGTTTTTACTATGTAGAAGAAACGGACAACACATACACATTAAAATATGATACAAACACTTACTTTATTAATGTTGGCACAACAAGTACCACGTTAATTGTTAGTGATGATACTAAAGTAAATAATATAACTATTAGACCAAGAAATATGTCACTTGCTAACGGAATTATTTTATCAGATACAGCAAGTATAGAATATTTGTGTGATGGTTCAGCATTTGCTGGAGCTAAAAATGCAGGTACATACGCACTTACAGCAATTATTCATAACGAAAATGATGATTATAATGATATTACACTTAACGGTACGCTAATAATAGAAAAAGTATTATTTGCTATCGGCGATGGTAATTTACCAGAAATATTCTTTACTGGCTCTACAATGGTTTATGATACAGTAACTCACTTTGTAGGGATAAGTAACACTGCCGCAACCTATGTAGATAGTATGGTAGGCACTATTGATTTGCTAACTGGCGATGGACAAGCAAATATCAAATATTATTACAATCAAGACAATTTGGGAACTTATACATTAGCATTTGTGGGAGCTAAAAACGCAGGAAATTATTATTTACACGCATATACAGAAATAGCAGATAGCGAAATAGCACAAAATTATGAATTGTGGGAAGATGAAGCTACATTGATAATTGAAAAATTAGATTTTATTGATGAAACAGGTCATTTAGGACAATTATATCTAAATGGTCAAACACTTACATACGATGCAGATACACATTATGTAGGCGTATCAAAAACCGATGTTTATATAAATAACCTAGTAAGTAGCTTAGAATATGAGAGTTTAGGACTAACTATTCCTGTAAACTATACTTACAATTATAATACAACACCTAGTGGCAATTTTGCGGGAGCAATTAATGTAGGCGTATATAATATTACTGCTACTATATCAGCAACGGCAAACTGTGAAGGGTGGACAAAATCGGTTGATTTAATAATTAATAAATTAGACTTTATAGATACGATGGGACATTTAGGAAGTTTGTATTTTGTGGACAACTCACTTAATTTTGATATGCAAACTCACTATATAGGTGTAAATAATGTTAATGCAACTTTAGATAGTCAAGTAGACAGTCTAAGTTATTTTGACAATAAATTAATTATACCAATAAACTATAGTTACAACGAAGATAACGGCACAACTTATTCAGTTTGGACTGGTAGTGATGAAGTTGGGATATATTATTTGAAAGCGGAAATATCCGATACTATAAATTATTGCGGTTGGGCGGATAATGCAATTTTGACAATCAATCAATTAGAATTTAATGATACATTAGGTCAATTGGGTAATTTATACATAAAGGATAAAACATTAGATTATGATACACTTTTATATTACACAGGAGTAAGTAAACAAAATATTTGGACAAATAGTTTGCCAAATAGCTTGAGCTA